>CALABN010000313.1 GCA_937885735.1 uncultured Bacteroidota bacterium
ATGGCCGTACTCACAAAAATAATATGCGAGCAATTTGAATCGACACAGGGCATTGCTAAAATAATGAGCTGAAACTGTCGGCAAAAGACATTCATGCCTCTTACTGCATTGTCAACCTTTTTTTTGCAGTGCCATTTCTTTACAACACGCCATTTGCATTCATGACTATGTCAAGCTCATACATGACAAATACACGTATCGTTCGATTTTGTGTTTTTTATTTTGTTTCATTTTTCTATAATTGTGCTATTAAACAATATTAATATGAGACATTTCTTAACCCATACAGCCGTAATTTTGCTAACAATAGCAATGACAAGCAAAGCAATGGCGCTTGCAGAGCCAGATTCTATACATAATTATCAGTATATCAACAAAATACACATATCAGAACCTGAACGGGCAATGATTCTTTGCGATGAGGCCGTAGAATTGGATATGATGGAACCATATATGGCATGGTACTTTAAAGGCATAATATACGACAACAAAGGTGATCGGGAAAAAGCTTTTTCGCTATTGAAAAAGGTAGTTGACAGCCATGATGACAATCAAAACAAAACAATATATGCCAGCAGTTTAAATGCAATATGCCAATATTATCAATTTGAAGGAAAACTCGAAGATGCCTTGCAAATTTGTACCGAGGGAATTGACTTTACCAGACAACAGAATGACATGGCATTTGAAGGACAATTTATGACAAACATGGGGCTTTGCCTTATTCAGATGGATAAAATAGACGAAGGTTTTGAACGTTTAAAAATGGCCGAAGAGATTTTTGATGTCGACATTGCAAAAAACAACTCCACAAATTCAATGCAAGGACTCATTGATGCTCTATTCTACCAGATAAGGACTGAATCTGTTCGTGACAACGATAATGAAGTGATACGCATTTTTCATAAATACGAACAGACCGTCATGAAAATAATGGATTGTCATATTGTCGACTCTGGATATGCTGACATTAACTTTGTCCAGATGTTTCCTATCATCGCTTTCACATACGAGCGATTAGGCAACCATGAAGAAGCAGAAAAATACTTCAATAAATTTGAGTTACTCGTCAATAAATTCAACAGTCCCTTCTTCTACTCATTTGCAATCCCATATCTTGGAATCTCAAAGCAATACGACAAGGCATTGACATATAATAAAAAATATATGGAAGAGCTACAATTTGATGATACTATTTCCAAATTATACATAAAAGCGCTATCCGATCATCGCGAACTGCTCGACAGCATTGGCGACTACAAGAATGCATTCAACACACTGAAACGCGAAATGGTGATTCAAGACTCAATCTACAAACGCGAGAAACACCAGATATCAATTGAAATGGCCACGGCCTACCAAGTGAAGGAAAAGGAAGCCGCCACTGCACTCGCCCAGCAGAAAGTAAAATGGATGTCGGTGACAATAGTGCTGCTGATAGTCATCATTGTATCAACTATAGTTTACAGCGTAATAACAATCAAACGCACCAAGGCTTTGGCTAAAAGCATAAAGGAACGTATTGACAACGAGGACCGAAACACAAACGGAGGTGAAACAACAGCCAGCTCTCAGCCTGCTGACAATCAAGTTCAGGAAGTGAACACAAATAACGACTACAAGGCTATTTTCAAAAAGATGGACGAACAGGTGAAGGCAGAAAAACTGTTCCTGAACCCTGACCTGCAACGCGACGATTTAGTGAAACTGGTAAGCATATCAAAGAACGACTTTGCAAATTTCATGCAACAAAGCGCCGGCTGCAACACCAACACATACATAAACAACCTGCGCCTTGAATATGCCGTCCGCACTCTTGTGCACGAGCCAAACTTCAAGATTTCAGCCGTTGCCGAACAGTCGGGCATTCCTAACCTGTCCACATTCTACCGCCTCTTCACCGAGCGATACGGCATCACTCCTGTCAAGTTTGCCAAGAACATTGCGACGCCTAATTAATGTGGTTCAATTGTGATTCCGAAAACTTTCGGGACTGAATTATTAATTTTTATTGCATTAATGCCCTTCTTCACCGATGTTGCGACAAAAGTGAATGCAATTGGAACAACCTTTCAAGTTATCTTTAGAATACATGTAAGCATCTGATAGTTAACCTCATGTGTCGACTAATTATAAAATGCGCTTGTTTTATAGTGATAGAAACAATTATAAATCGGCGTTAATTTATAATCTTGATATTCAGTCAAAATAATATCTGCTATAATCTGTAAAACCATGTATTCCCGATACCTATCGGGACTGCGTTCTATAGGCGATAGCGGACACCACTATTTTGATGCAAAAAAAGGGTTGCCACGATGCGGATGCGGCAACCCTTCCAAACATAACGTTTGTTACTAAACAATAAACCTATGAGAAAATTTAGTCTTTCATCGCATTTAGTATTTCCTGCATCTGAGCTTCAAGAGCCTCGATGCGTTTTTGCTGGGCATCTATAATTTGTTGTTGCTCCTTCATAGCCTCAATAAGCACCGGAGTGAGTTTGATGTAATCTACAGACTTAAATCCATCTTCATCGGTAATGACAAGTTCAGGGACAATCTCCTCCATTTCTTGAGCTATAACGCCCAGCTGGATTCCCTCTTGCATACGTGAGTTGTCAATGGAATCGGTTTTAACCCCCTTTATCTCATTCATCTCGGCATTGGTCTTCCAAGTGTAAGTCACACCACGCATTTTCATAACTTTCTGCAATGCGTTTTCAAGAGTTTTTATGTTCTCCTTGAAACGGACATCGGAAGTTTGGACCATGGCTCCGTTAACCTTAACTATTCCATTAGAAAAATCACCCCAAATAAGTGGAGTCGTAGTTGAAGAATTTGATATGTAAAGTTTGTTGTCACCTGATTCGCTATAACCTGCATTATAACCTATAAACACATTATTAGAACCAACACAGCCCGTTTCGTCAATACCATGACCAGCGCCACTGCCTATGAACACATTGTTTTCTCCACGTATATGCCAGTAACCAGCATCTGTACCTAAGATAACATTTTGTGAACCACTTGCGTGTTTATTTGCGGTATTGAATCCCAAAAAAACGTTATACTCACCACCTTGGTTCTCTCTTCCTGCATATGCTCCCATAAAGACATTACCATTGCCTTTAGTATTATAGCCTGATTCAATGCCCAATAATACATTGTCACTTCCTGTTTCGTTTATGAAACCCGTACTAGCCCCCAAGAATATATTGTTGCATCCTGACTTGTTAGCATAGCCTGCTTGACTTCCTAAAAAAACATTATTAACACCAATTTCATTACCACAACCTGCAGACATTCCCAAAAACACATTGCCGCCACCTGTTGTGTTAGACCATCCAGCTTGTTTTCCAATGAATACATTGCAAATACCTTTAGTATTACTCAAACCGGCAGTTGTACCCAAAAATACATTATCATATCCCTCAGTATTATTCATACCTGTACCATTACCAACAAAAGTGTTGTTCACTCCAGTATCACCAAATGCGCCTACCTTCGTATTCTTTCCAGCATCATATCCAGCAAAGAAATTTTGCGCCGTAACGTTCATATAGCCTGCATTGCCTGCAGCGCCCTTCTCCTCTACCGAGAAACCGCTCTCACCAGCTGAGCCTTTGCCTTCAACGCCAAAGCCACTCTTGCTTGAACCACCGTCAACGTAAACCTTGGTGCTCTGTTTGGTAACTTTCAGGATGTCGGCATTGCCGTCCTTGGTGGCTGCGTGGCGTCCGCTCACCGCAAAGCCGCTTCGCATGCTCTTGTCGTCGCTGTCGTTAATGTAGATGCGGGTGCTGTCGGCGTTGATGCTGAAGAAGTCGCTGTTGCCGCCCTTGGTGGCCGAATGGCGTCCACTTACCGCAAAGCTGCTCCTCATTGCCTTGCCCTCGCTGTCGTCAATGTAGATGCGGGTGC
>CALABN010000314.1 GCA_937885735.1 uncultured Bacteroidota bacterium
CTTTTGTATTGACGAGTGGCATAATACATCCTCCTTATATTGGCAAAAATTCCTACTTCTTTATTATACCAATTTTTCGAAAAAAATCCACCTATTTGACGATTTCGTATGCCGTGTGCGAATGGTCACTATCGGCTGTTTTGCATTGTATTCGCACCGTTTTCTTGAAATGATGCATGCTGAAAACAAAAAACGCAGGTGTATGATAAAACATAAACCTGCGTTATGATGTAAAAACGAAAGGTAGAGATGCCTTTCAATTATAGATAAAGGATTATCTGCATTTAGAAATCTTTCTTGACATTAAACCAGTCAAAGTCGGCAAAGCCGCCTGGCTGCTTGGTTGAATAGAAGAATAGCGCATAGCGTTGCCCCATGAAATGGTCGAGGCTGTATGACATGTTCAAAGTGTCGCCTATGGTGTTCCATTGTTTGCCGTCGAATGAGTAGTAGAATTGGGCTTTGTCTGCTCCGTGGCTGCCAATTGCGCTTTCGTCGGCAATGCGTTCGAAATTGCAGTCGGCCTTGAAATATACAATGTCGGCATCGGTAGGAATACTGTCGACAATGTGCTGCACACCACGACGAGGAGGCCATGGGCTGTCGCCGTTGCCAACAGGTTGGTTGTTTTCCATTACAATGTTTTTCTTGCCGCCATTGTTTTGAATGGCCACAAATCCGAATTTGCCTGCCAAAAGTGCAAGCCCTGCAATGTCGCCATCTTTCAGGTTGCTTGCGTCAAGGCAGATGCTGCCTGAGCATTTCGGCCCGAAGGTGCGTTGCGTGAGCATGTTTCGGCTTTGCGTGAACAACGTGTCAATGCGGTCGCTTTTCAGGCGGAGGAAGCCTTTGCGTTCGTTCATCGTCCATAATTCGTTTGCAGGATTGTGGTTCCATTGCCATACCAGTTTTGGCTTGTCGCCGTCAAAATCATCGCTGTCGACGATGCCGGGGATTAATGTAGTATTTGCAGGCAGGTCGAGTGTGTCTGGCACTTTGCCGTCAACGCCGATTACTGGCCAGCCGTCTTCCCAGACAACAGGCACAAGATAGGGGATTCGTCCCACGGCACCGCGGTCGCCAAACAGGTATGCATACCATTTGCCGTCTGGAGTGTCAACAAGGCCGCCTTGTGCAACGCCCTTGTCCATGAAAACGACTTTGCCTTCGTACGGACCAAACAGGCTGTCGGCTCTGTGGCAGATTACGGTGCGCACACCGCCACGTGGCCAGCAGATGTTGAACAGATAGTATTTGCCGTTTATCTTGAACATTTGCGAGCCTTCAGCGCCAAGCATTAGGTTTTCACCTGCCGGAAGACCGGCATTTTCGATGAGCACTTGTTCCGAATTTGGCTTTACGCCGCTGAAATCGGGTTCAATCTCGCGGATGAATATCTTGCCGTTTCCGTTTATCATATATACATGGCCATCTTCTTCAAATACAATGGAATGGTCATGCAGCGAAGGCTCGAACTCGTGGCGTTCCCATGTGCCATTCTCTATGTCATCGGTAAGGAAGAAGTATGTCTTTGCCGTAACCTGGTCGAAGGTGCTGACAAAGAACTTGTTGTTTACATAGCGGATGCAGCTTGCCCACGAGCCTTTGCCGTAGGTGTTCTTTCCGTTCAGGAGCATGGTCTCGTCTTTGTCGCCGAGCTTGTCGTAGGCATAGCTCACAATTTCCCAGTTGCTCAAGTCCTTCGATTTCATGATTGGCACGCCTGGGTTCATGTGCATGGTTGTGCTGCTCATATAATATGTGTCGCCCACACGCATCATCGACATGTCTGGCACGTCGGCCCAGATTATCGGGTTTGTGGCTTTTTCGGCAATAGCATCTTTTGCCGTTTTTGTGCATGATGTGACCATTAGCATGGTTGCTACGGCCACAAATGCTGTTGTTCGAATGTTAGTTCTCATTGTTGTTTTTGTTTATTTTTTGAAAAGGTTTAGGTCGATAAAGGAACCTAAAGCCTTGTGTCCGTCTGCATTGGGGTGCAAATGATCGTTGTCGTGGAGATTCTCTGCCATAATGGTAGTGTCAGATTCACTGCAAATGGCCTTTTCAAGGTCTATGACGGCATCGAATTTTCCGCAGGTGCGGATCCAATTGTTGACAGCAATGCGGCAGGCTTCCTTTTCTGGCGTATAGTAGAAACTCTCCTTGAACGGTGTCACTGTTGCGCCGAAAACCTTTAGGCCGTAGCTGTGGGCGGTGTCGATCATATGTGTGTATGCCGAAATAAGGTCTTGCTCAGTCTGTTCGGTATTGAAGCTGCCGCCTATGTCGTTCACGCCTTCAAAAATGATGACGTATTTCACTCCAGGCTGTGAGAGTACGTCGCGACCGAAACGGGATGAAGCCGTAGGACCAAGGCCGCCGCGTACAACGCAGTTTCCGCCAATACCCATGTTGAGCACGGCCATGTTGCTTGTCGCGGTGTCGGCCAGAAGCCTTTCGGCAAACACGTCGGCCCAGCGATTCTGGTGGTTTGTGGTGGAGCCTCGGCCGTCGGTTATAGAGTTGCCTACAATGGCAATAGCGCCTGTTGTTTCAGGTGCAACAACATCTATCCGTTCTATAGTGTACCAGTGGTCGGTGGTTACAGCTCCGTCAAAACGGTTGTTTGCCATTTGGTCGCCTTCAAGAATGTATGATGTCGTGCGAGAGCCTGGATGACCTGTTATGAACGATGGTACAAACTCGTATGCGATGGTTATGGCCACGTCCATACGCTGTTTCAGGCTGAATTTGAACGCATCGGAAATCACAGATTGGCCTTTTTCAATATTGATTCCGCTCTTGCCGTCAAAAAGAACGTTGGCCACTTTTGTCGAGTCTATTACGCAACTGTCAAGGGCAGGAGTAATGCTTATAGCCTTGATTTTCAGCGTGTCGTTGCCAAATTCGTTCGACAGTTTCAGGCGAAGAGTGTCGCCGCCGATTGTAACACGCACGCGTTGGCGGATAGTGTTGCCTGTAAGTCCGGGTTGTGGCGGATTGTTGTGAGGCTCGGTAAGCTGCACTGCGGTTCCCCATGTGCCCACCCAATTGTACTCTGTCGCAGATTGATTGTTGTTGCATGATGCAAATGCCAAAGTTCCAGCAATTAGGCAGAACCTGGCAATGTTTCCCAGTTGTCTCATTGTTTTAGTTTATTTAATATGCAATAATAAAAAAGTTTTGTGTCTTTTTATGATTTCTCTTCAGTCAGTTCCGAAGGCGAGAAGCCATATTGTTTCTTGAACACGGTGCTGAAGTAGCCGGCGCTTGCGAAACCGCATATCTCGCTGATTTCTGTAATATTGTGTTCCTTTTGCTTGAGCAGTGTCATTGCGTGTTCAAGTCGCACAGTCTTGATGAAATCTGTTGGCGATAGGTCGGTAATGGCTTTTATCTTCTTGTATAACAGTGATGTACTGACATTCATCGCTGACGCGAATTGTTCCTTGTCAAAGTCGCAGTTGCTCAAGTTATCCTTAACCACCTTGTAAAGTCGGCTAATGAACTTGTCGTTTTGGCTGTTGCCGAGAGGCTCTGAAGCAGGAAATCCCAGTGCCATGTTGTTTAAAATCATTTCGCGTGTTGCCTTGCGGTTTTGCAGAATCGATTTGATACGCTGGCGCAATATGGCGGTGTCGAACGGTTTTGTCAGATAGTCATCGGCACCAAGTCCGAGGCCGTGCAGTTGCTCGGTTTGCTCCGAAAGGGCCGTTAGGAGGATAAGTGGAATATGGGCCGTCTCGAATGTCGATTTTACCTGACGGCATAGTTCGAAGCCGTCCATTTCCGGCATCATTATGTCGGAAATGATTATGTCTGGTTGCTGGTTTCGTATGCTTTCCCAGGCTATTGCGCCGTTTTCGGCCGTCAGTATTGTAAATTCCTGCGATAGTACCTGATTCATAAAGTCTCGGAGCGAGTCATTGTCTTCCACAATCATTAACTTGATGTCTGATTTT
>CALABN010000315.1 GCA_937885735.1 uncultured Bacteroidota bacterium
AAGATTATGAGGAACTTGTTGAAGGTGAGATATTTCCCAGACAGCGTCCATACGTGTCGCATTATTCAGATTTCTTCGAGATGCGCATATTTGACAAGATAATCGGTACAATGTTGAAAATGCTCAACAAGTTTCAGTTTGTACAGAACGGCCAACTTCAGCAATATATATTGTATGGTCTTGGCTTTGTGATAGTTGTATTGATTTGTTCGTTATTTAATTGGCTATAGGATCATGGTGATAGGCGTATACTTGCTTGCGCTCTTGTTGGCCGTTGTGCTTGTTGGCGTGACATCTTCACGTGGCAAGGGCATTGTCGCCGTATGTGGCATCATTGCGTTGTCGGTGATTAGCGGTATCCCTGCTGTTGAGTCTCTTCTCGGCCATGGTTTCGATGCCACATTCGCAGGTTCGCAGGTGACAGGTCCCATACATCTTTCCATTGACCCGCTTTCTGCTTGGTTCATGCTGATAATCAGTTTTACAATGATAACCAGCGTGCTCTACGGCAATCAATACATGAAGGCCTATATTGATAGGCGCAGTGCGTTGAGTCTGCATTGGATATGCTTCCTGTTTGTTCACGCAGGGCTGATGTCGGTTTGCGCAATGCGAAACAGCCTTGCGTTTCTTGTGTCGTGGGAGATAATGGCGCTTGGAGCCTTCTTCCTTGTGATATTCGAGGGCGAGAAGGTCCGTACAATAAGGGCAGGCATCAATTATTTGATACAATCGCACTTGGCAATCTTGATTCTAACCATCGCGTTCATTTGGGTGGCATCGGTTTCAGGCACATATTCGTTTGACGGCATATCGGCGTTTGTCGCAGAAAAATCGAGGCTCGCTAGTTTCGGGCTGATGCTGATTTTCTTTGTCGGCTTTGCCTTCAAGGCGGGTTTTGTACCCTTCCATACTTGGTTGCCACACGCTCACCCGTCGGCACCGTCGCACGTGTCGGGTATGATGTCGGGCGTGCTTATCAAGATAGGCATCTACGGCATTTTGCGAATGCTTTTGGCTATCAATGTGAATTACTTGGCTATTGGATTCTTTATGCTTGTAATTTCTGTAATTACAGGAATTTATGGTGTGATGCTCGCCATTGTCCAGCATAATTTGAAGCGTTTGCTTGCCTATCACAGCGTAGAGAATATCGGCATCATCGGCATTGGAATAGCCATTGGCTGTATCGGACTTGGTTATGATAATCAAGTGCTTGCACTTATTGGCTTTGCAGGAGGCTTGCTTCACGTGCTGAACCATTCACTGTTCAAGTCGCTGTTGTTCTACGGCGCGGGCAACGTGTATCAGGCAACGCATTGTATGGACATTGAGCATTTTGGCGGGCTCATTCGCAAGATGCCACAAACTGCTTTGCTTTTCCTGCTAGCAAGCCTTGCCATTTGCGGTTTGCCACCATTCAACGGATTCGTATCGGAATTTTTCATATACAACGGTTTGTCCCAGGGAATCAACAATTCGCAAGGTTCGGGCCAGACTTTGACATTGATATTGGCAATGGCGGGTCTTGCCTTGATTGGCGGATTGGCCATATTGTGTTTTACGAAGGCCTTCGGCACTGTGTTCCTTGGTCAGCCACGAATGTCGTTGCCTGCTGAACCGAAGGAATTCGGCTTTGCCAAATTGTTGCCAATGTATATGGCAGGCGCAATGATTGTTGCTGTCGGGATATTCCCGCAATTCTTTGTAAATGCCATTGGCAGGGTCCTTTGCCAGTTTGTGCCAGGCCAGGTGTGCTGTTCATTGCCAAAAACCTTCACTGCGTTGAATGCAATAGGTGTCTATATGCTTGGTACAGTGCTTGTTGTATTGGTTGTATATGGCATTCGCCGATTGTTGACACGCCGATTGCCAGAGGCTGAAGGCGACACTTGGGGCTGTGGCTACTTGGCGCCAACGCCAAAAATCCAGTACACGGCAAGTTCGTTTGTCCGCACGTACAGGCAGTTGGCAAGAGGCCTGCTCAAGGTTCGCAAGCGCAAGGTTGCTGTCGACGGCATCTTTCCAGGTTATGCCGAATATTCAACCGAAGCGCTCGACCGCACCGAGACAGGCTTGATTCTCAAACCACTTCGCCTGATTCGTCGGTTTATGTCGCGGTTCTCGCTGTTGCAGAACGGACGTCTGCAATCATACATACTCTACGGAATGTCCTTCATTATACTCGTGGCAGGTATTCCGTTTGCGGTCAAGTTGGTTAAAATGCTTATCAATTACATAAATATATTTTAAGGAAATGTTGAGTTTCATACTGATTTTCGTTGCGAGCCTGTTTTTTTCGGGCATAGTGGTCCGCACCAAAAGTTTGGCGTCGGGGCGCAAGGGGCCAGGCATAATGCAACCTATGAAGGACATTTGGAGGTCGTTGCGCAAAGGTGCAGTTTACAGCAACACAACCAGCGTCATCTTCCAGATAGCGCCGTCAATCTTACTGCCGATGCCTTTCATACCTTCAACCAAAGTTTCGTTTTGGTCGATAAGAGCAGCCATGAGCTCTGTGGTATTTACCTTACCGCCTGTCATAGCGCTAAAGTGTCCA
>CALABN010000316.1 GCA_937885735.1 uncultured Bacteroidota bacterium
CATAACAAAGATGATTTAGTATCAGTTATTTCCCACTTTGAAACTATTGAAAGTAATCAGAATGGTCTTGTTCCTGCATTGCGCCCGTCGAAATAGCGCGAATAGTTCTCGATGCCTGGACAATGGCCCAATTCGCGTATCATTTCAAGGTCGTAGTTGACACGCTCGTCAAGACGCTTGGCCTCAAGGTGCTTGCCGATGCTCTTGAAATATTCAACCTGCGCAACAAGGTCGTCCTGAATCATTCTTATAGCCTTGTGAATGCGGTCTTGAGTAGTCACAAAAATATTTGCGGGATAAATCGACACAACGCTCGGCTTGTCGATGATGCTGTTGTTGATTGGGTCAAACACTTGTATTTCGTCAACCTCATCGCCCCAAAACATTATTCGGTATGCCGAATCGCCGTAGGCAAGATAGACATCGACGGTGTCGCCCTTGACGCGGAACGTTCCACGGCTGAAATCGGCCTCGTTGCGCGAATAAAGGGCATCTACCAAACGTCGGAGAAACTGATTTCTGCCGACAGTCTCGCCAACCTTGACCGTTATGCTGTTGCTGTAAAAATCCTCGGGATTGCCGATGCCGTACAAGCACGAAACAGACGATACGACAATCACGTCGCGCCTGCCAGAAAGGAGCGAAGACGTGGTGTGCAGACGAAGTTTCTCAATTTCGTCGTTGATACTCAAATCCTTTTCAATGTAAGTGTCGGTTACAGGAATGTAGGCTTCAGGCTGGTAATAGTCGTAATATGAAACGAAATATTCAACCGCATTGTTTGGAAAAAATTCCTTGAACTCGCTGTAGAGTTGCGCCGCGAGCGTCTTGTTGTGACTCAAAATCAATGCAGGACGTTGAGCCCGTTCAAGCATATTGGCAATGGTGAAAGTCTTTCCAGAACCCGTCACGCCCAACAATGTCTGGTATTGCTGGCCGTTGTTCAGGCCTTCCACAAGTTCCTTTATTGCTTGTGGCTGGTCACCAGTAGGCTTGTATGGCGATTGAATCTCAAGTTTCATCTGCTATTTTTTGTAAAAAACCATATAGACAGGATAGTGGTCGCTGAAACCACCAGCATAGTATTTGCCAGAATACGAACGGGAAGGCATTCTGATGCCTTTCTTGTCGGTATAACTGATAAAATCGGGGCTGAAAATGAATCCCGAATCGCCGTAAAGCCTGAAACCCTTTTTGCGACGCAGCAGATTGTCGCTGACAATCAAGTTGTCAAGCATCGAGTACTGGCCATTGTAGCAATACGTGCCTTTGCCTTCCTGCTTCATTGCATAGTTGATATTGTGCAACTTGGAATATGAAGAAACCTCCTTGGCGCCCAAAATTTCATAAACGCTCTCGTCAGTTGGTTCATCATTCATATCACCCATAATCAATATGTTGCAATCGGCATTGCTGGCAATGAGCGAATCAGTAAGATGCTTGAGCAAATCGGCACACTGGCCACGTTTGTTGGCAGTTTCTTCCTGTCCGCCAACCCTTGACGGCCAATGATTTACAAAGATATGAAGTGTGTCGGTGCCAGACAATCCCTTGACATAAAGAATATCGCGTGTTCGCTTGTTGCTTGGACGCAGACGGACATTTATTGCCTTATGTTCCAAACACTTAAATGTAGAAGGATTATACATTAGTGCGCAGTCGATGCCACGTGGGTCGGGGCCTTCTTCCAAAATACACTTGTAATTGGCTTTCTTCAATGGTTCCTGCTGGGCCAAATCGAGCAAAATGGGCAGTGTCTCAACCTCGCATAAGGCTACAATGTCTGGCAATCCATTCGGATTTACAGAATCAATAGCCATTGCCAAATGACTCAACTTTTCATAGTATCGTTTTGAATCCCAACGCTTGTTGCCAGCAGGAGTGAACTCAACATCGTTCTTTCCTGCATTTTTAATGGTATCAAAAAGATTCTCAACATTATAACTCATCACTGTAAAGAACTTTTTCTGCGTCCATTTATCTGGCTGGGCATTCGCCGAAAGGCCGACAATAACCAAAAAAGCAACAAGAAAACGTCTCATAACATCATTTTTACATTGTTTCGCGAATGCAAAATTAGAAGATTTTAACGTGATTCCACCGATTATGAAGTTTGAAAATGACCATTTGGCAAAGCATATCGACAATAATTGTCAACAATTGACAATTAACTCAAATTAGTGTTTGCTTATTTAATTGCATTTGTCTTTTTTTGTGAAATAAATCAAACAAATATGAATTTGAGACTTATATGTGCCACAATGGCCTTGCTTATTAGCATTGGCGCATCTGCGCAAGTGAAAGGTGGACACGATGCCAAACTTGCAAAGTTGTATTCAGCAGGAAAATATGAAATTTGTATGTTCAAGGCCGAAGACATTTGCAACGACCCTGAAGGCGCTCACGAGGCAGAACCTCACTTGTATGCGGCAATGTGCTACATAAAGCTATACGAATCGCCAGACCCTGAAATTGCAGCCGACTACAAGGACGGTATGCGTCAAGCCATAAAATACACACAGAAATTCATCAGGAAAGATGCTGAAGGCGAACTTTATGCACAAAACACAGAGTTTATTGATATGATAAAAAAACATATCAAAAACGAAATCAAGACAAATTTTGACAAGGAAAACTATACAAAAGCCGCCACAGCATCGCGCAACTACGAGAAGATGGCCCTGAAGACCGATTATGCATTCCTTTACTATTCTGGCATAGTCAAATGCTTGGCCAACAACAACGTTCAAGGCGAACACGATATGGAGGAGGCACGTGCAAAACTTGCCGACCAAATTATCAAAGGCTCGGTAACCATTGACCCAATTGTAAAAAGCCTGATGGTTGACGGTTTCCTCAAATACACACAAGTGCTTATTGGCGAAAACCGCAGGAAAGACGCAGAATCTGTCATTACATTGGCAAACAAGTTGTTCCCCGACAACGGATACATCACCGTACAATACAATATGATTGTCGGCAACAAGAAATAAGCATAACCAACATAATTAAAAACGGGAACTTCGGTTTCCGTTTTTTTTATTGGAAAGTGCAAGTTTGCCTTTCAACACCTTTGATTATATTTGTATTTCAAACGGTGAATTTATAGAACTCACCTTGAATCCGTGACAGATGTGTTCAATCGCGTTAGCCGACTACAATTTTTGCAAAAAAACAGCGGCCTACCATTGGGAGTGGAAGGCCGCTTCATTGTGTGAATTTGCGGATTGGGAGTCCGCGTTAGCAACTATTACAAAAAAAACCTCATTATGAAAAAAACGTATTGTTCATCTTTCTTGAACAATGCAAAGATATGTAGTCCGCCAATGCCACATAGTTAAGACATAGTTAAAAACGGTTAACAAAAAGTTAAAGCATTTAGAAATACACAAGTTCGGATTACATTTGTACTGCCAACAGCAACAAAAACTGCAATGGCAAAAAATGGGTTCTAGAAATTGACAAGTTTGTAATTCAAACGGTGAATTTGTAGGACTCACCTAAATACATTTGACTACATTTGGAACACAAAACAGACAGAACGTGAAGAAACAACGATTTTCAGGCATACTGGCACTAATGATAATTTCGCTGTTCGGAATCATAGCCGTGCAGATTTTCTGGGTACGCAAGGCTATATCCGTCCGTGACGAACAATTTGCCCAACACGTCAACCACGCATTGCTCAATGCGGCTTACCGAATAGAACGAAACCAAAACGCCTTCTTCATATCGAAATTTATGGCAGGAATGGCAGGAAAGGCCCGCAACAGACAGGAGGAATCACTTATAATGTCTTTAAGCGACTTCGGCTCGCATCATTCAAACGAACACGTCTTGGACTTGTCAAAAGCAAAAAAAGAGAAAAACGGAGAGTTCCAGCGTCTGATCGGCTTTGAAAAATCCCGGGAAAAAGGTAAATTTGTAATGATGAGCCAGAA
>CALABN010000317.1 GCA_937885735.1 uncultured Bacteroidota bacterium
GAACAATTCCTAAACGAAAAGGGCCACAGACCGAAGTCCATAGCCCCCTTAATTGTCAATTATCCTTTATCAATTGATTAGCAGCAACCGCCACCGCAACCGCCACAACCGCCTTCGCCTTTGTTGCTTCCGCAACTACCACCGCCGCAGCCTCCGCCACAACCGCAGTTTTTCTCCAACTCTTCTAGTTTGGGGTTACGAACATCGATGATTTTGCCCTTGAAATGCAAGTCGGCACCTGCAAGTGGGTGGTTGAAATCCATTTTAACGGCCTGGTCGGTTGACGAAACAACAACACCGTGCAGACGGTTGCCGTGGGCATCCATCATAGGAATGGCATTGCCTACAGCAATCAATTCCTTGTTCACCTTGCCGTTTTCGTCCTTGAACACGTCAATAGGCACATCTACAATGGCATCTTCAGTAATCTGGCCGTAAGCCTCGTCGGCTGTCAGCACAAAATCGAACAAATCGCCATTCTCCTTGCCTTCAAGGTTTTTCTCGAAATGTGGCAACATTCTGCCCGCTCCAAAAAGAAACGTCAGAGGATGGTCCTTTTCACACACTTCAATTAGTTTTGCATCAGCATCGTCATACTTAAGTTCGTATGTAACTGACACCATTTTACCATTTTCAACTTTCATTTCAATACAAGATTATTTGTTATCGCAAAGAAAAGATTTTTTTGCAAATCATCGTTGTCCGCTAACGCGTATTGAACGCAGATAGCATAGACTAGACTGATTAACACAGATTTATTTAATTGTATATCAATATTATAAATTTACACCAACTAATAAATGCTTCCATCATAAAAAACAAGCCCGCAAATCACCCCCTGAAGAAACTGAAATTCACCGCGCCATAGTGCTTGTGCTGGAAAAACTGCGGAATATCGGCAAACTGGTAATTTTCAGAATGTTCCATAATGAAGATGCCGTCAGGATTCAAGAGTTGATGGTCGAGCACCATTTTGGGTATGAGTGGCAACTGTGGCAAGTCGTACGGCGGGTCGGCAAATATCACGTCGAACTTTTCAGGGCAGTTTGGAATGTACTTCAGCACGTCGGCACGCACCACCTTCATTGCGTCGAACGACAAGTCCTTTGCCGTGCGCTTGATGAAACTGTAATGGTTGTAGTTCAGTTCAACGCAGGTGATGTCGGCACAGCCACGCGAGGCAAACTCATACGATATTCCGCCCGTACCGCCGAACAGGTCGAGCACCTTGACACTTTCAATATCGACAAGGTTTTCGAGAATGTTGAACAGGCTCTCCTTGGCCAAATCGGTTG
>CALABN010000318.1 GCA_937885735.1 uncultured Bacteroidota bacterium
AGGCCAAGGACCTTCACAAAAGAGTGGCGCAGTACTTCGTGCCTCCCGAGCGCCTTAACATAAAGACCAGGACCCTCGTCAGCAAGATCGCCGATGCACAGTATTCCGTTGTGGACAGTGAAGCCGATGCGCTGTTGCTTGAAAACAATCTTATCAAGCAATACAAGCCGCGGTACAACATATTGCTCAAGGATTCGAAGACTTATCCCTGGATATGTGTCACATCCGAACCTTTTCCACGGGTGTTCCTGACCCGCAAGGTGGTCCAGGACGGGTCCCGTTACTTCGGCCCGTATTCGTCGGTCCAGCATGCCAGGAGCTTGCTCGAATTCTTCTCGCAAAACTATCCGCTGCGTTCATGCAGGAACAAGATTGATTCTGCCACTATCCTTCGCGGCAAGATCCGCCCGTGCCTGGATTTCCACATCGGCCGTTGCAAGGGATGTTGTGTCGGCGGCGTGTCGATGGAGGAGTACAACGGCTGGATAGAAGAGATAGTGCGCCTGCTGAAAGGCGTCCTAATGATCAATGTCCATGGAGGTAAAGATAATGGCTAAGAAGAAAACAACAGAAGAGGTTGTAGAAGAAGTTAAAGTTGAAGAGACTCCCGCTCCTGTAGAGGAAAAGAAGGAAGCTCCGAAGAAAGTAAAGATTGCAAAGTTTTAAGGAGGTAGCGTATGAGCAAAACTATTCTTAATTATGTTAAGAATGTCCTCGGCCTTTGCGATGAAGACAACTCATTTGACCTCGACATATGCATGTGGGCTAATGCCGCATTTGCAACATTACGTCAGCTGAAGGTTGGACCGATTGAAGGTTTTGCCATACCGTTAGATGCTCCTACTCCAACATGGGAGGATTACCACTGTGAGTTCTCACAGAAGGAAATGGTTAAAGCATACGTAGTACTTTACTGTAGGAAGAATTTCGATCCTCCTACATCTGGCTTCGTAATGGATGCAATCGAGAACCAGTTACGAGAATATGAGTTCCGTCTTAACATGGAGGTATCGATTAATGGATGAATTAAAACACTATGGTACCAAAGGCCAGAAATGGGGCATTCGTAAGTACCAGAATCCCGACGGTTCTTACACCGAGTTAGGCAAAGAGAGACGTAGGGTTGGTCACGATGATGCTTCAGAGCAGTCACCTAAAGTAGAAATAGGCAAATCTAAACCATACGGAAAACTCGGTTTCTTTAAGAGAATGAAAGTTAAGCACCAGCTTAAAGAAGCGAGAAAAAAGGCAGAGAATAAGAAGCGCGCCATAAATGAAGGCGACATTCTCAATGCCGGCACACACACAATAACAGCAACATTCACACCGTCGTCAAGCAACTATGCGAACAACACAAAAAACATTGATTTGGTTGTAAACAAGTTCAAGCCAGCTGTAACATGGAACCATACTGCCGTAATCATTACCTACGGCGACTTATTGACGGAAGATGATTTTGTCGCCATTGTTGACGAAGAATATAAAGACAAAGGCTCAATATCTTATTCTGAAGATATTCGGGGAATTCTTAGTGCCGGCGAACATACTATCACTGCCACATTCCTGCCAACAGACAACAATTTAGACACATGCAAAGTTGATGCCATTGTAAATGTTGCAAAAGCAACACCAACAATAAATTGGGACAATTCATCCGAAGACATGACATTTGCATACGGAACAGAATTGTCCGAAACACAATTGAATGCCACCATTTCACAGACCGATGTTGTAGGTTCAATTATTTATATTGAGAACAATGACACAATCACCATTGGTGACATTCTTGATGCCGGCACACACACAATAACCGCCACAATTGACGAATCGGGCAACTATAGCAAAGCCACCACAACAGCAACGATTATTGTAAACAAGGCAGAAACCTCAATAAATTGGGCAACACCTGAGCCAATAACATATGGTGACACATTGTCGGCCACACAACTCAATGCAACTGCGAATGTAGATGGCGAATTCATATACTCAAAGCCTATCGGTTCAACATTGAATGCAGGAACACAAGAAATATCCGTGACATTCATTCCTGCCGACGACAAGAACTACAACAATTCAAAAGACACCATTAGCATTACGGTAAACAAAGCAACACCAAGCATCGTTTGGCCAACACCTGCCGAAATAACATATGGCGACACTATATCAAACCAACTTAATGCCACATCAATCGCTCCTGGCATTTTCAGTTACAATGTAGCCATTGGTGACACTTTGGATGCTGGCGACCACATGTTGATAGCAACTCTGGCTGAATCAGCAAACTACAAAGACGCTTCTGACACTGTAAATCTACACGTGAACCAAGCAGAACCAACAATAACATGGGCGACACCAGACGATATTGTTTATGGTACATATTTAAATGAGACTCAATTGAATGCAATATCAAACATCGAAGGTTCATTCTCCTATTCTGTTGAAAGTGATTCGTTGCTGAATCGTGGTCTTAACACTATTTATGCAGAATTCATTTCTGGAGACAGCAACTATTCAAACACCACAGCATCTGTATCTATAAATGTCACACCAGCAACACCTATTATTATATGGAATAATCCAAGTGACATTGAATATGGGACAAAACTTGACAATACCATACTTAACGCCGAAGTTGATGGCGATATAGAAGGTGAATTCATGTATAATCCAAGTATTGGACAAGTATTGGAAACAGGTGACAACCAAATGCTTATTGTCACTTTCATTCCAAATTCCAGCAACTACTCTACAGTGAAAGACACTGTATATATCAATGTATTGCCAGGTGCGCCTGCCATTACTTGGACACCAAATCCAATTGTGTATGGGACAAAGATTGGCACAATCTTTAATGCAACAACCACAGAGGATGGAACATTCAGTTATTCTATTGACAAGGATTCCATCTTGAATGCAGGCGAGTACGAAATCACCGTGAACTTCACTCCTTCTTCAAGCGAGTTAAAGCGATCGCAAAAGACAGTCAAAGTAACTGTTGAAAAGGCCGACCCTGTCATAACTTGGGAACCACAGGACATAACTTACGGAACAAAGGCTGAAGCAACATATTACGCAAAGGCCAATGTTCAAGGTTCATTCTCTTACTCATTGTCAAGAGACTCTCTACTTGATGCAGGCGAACACGAAATAACTGCAACATTCACTCCTTCTTTAAGCAGTTATTACAACTACAACACTGTTAAAAAATCTGCCATTATCACAGTAAACAAGGCAGAGACGGAAATAAGTTGGGAATCTCAAGACATAGTGTACGGTTCAAAGGTGGAACTTATTCAAAACGCATCTGCCAACAACGAAGGCGAGTTTGCCTACTCCATTTCAAAGGATACAATCCTTAATGCTGGCAAATACAGCATTACAGCAGTGTTCACACCTTCAACAGAGAATTACAATCCTGCTGACAAGACTATCGACTTCAATGTTGTGAAAGACGTTCCAACCATCAGTTGGACAACACCAGACACCATTGTTTACGGCACAAAACTTGACATTTTCAATGCGACAGCAAATGTTGACGGCAAGTTCACATATTCTGTTGAACCAGATTCAATCCTGAATGTTGGCGACAACGAAATCACTGCTGGCTTCACTCCTACTTCAAGCAACTTTGAATCTGTCAGCAGTACTGTAACAATCAATGTTACAAAAGCGCCAGTAGCACCTGTCATAACTTGCGACTCGACATTGACGTTGACTTACGGAACAGGCATCAACACAAAAGACATAAATGCAACAGCCAACCTTGACGGCGAATTCTTCTATTCAATCGCCAATGACTCAATCTTGCCTGCAGGCAGATTCGAATTGGTTGTAACATTTACTTCCACCGACCTTCAGTCTGTTTCAAGCACAGTGACGGTAAATGTCAACAAGGCTAAACTTTTTGCATCTGTTTCAAGCACGACAATAAAGGTTGGCGAATCGATTCCTGACTTTGCAATCAATTACAAGGGATTTGTAAATGGCGACGATGAAAATGCCATCGACACCTTGCCAATCGTTACTTGCAATGCGAACAACAAAGTTGCAAGAACATACGACATTGTTGTTTCTGGCGGATATGCAAGCAACTATGAATTTGTTTATGAGAATGCCAAACTTACTGTTGAAAAGGGCGATTTGATTGTCGATAACGAAGCATTTATCAATGTCTATCCGAACCCGACAACCGACGCATTCTATGTAAATGCAAGCGACGACATCACTGAAGTGAGAATCTACAATGCTGTCGGAAAACTCATTATGATTCAGCCTATTGACGGTTCAACCCGCATCGACATAAGCGAGCAACCTGAAGGCACATACATTGTCAGGGCTGGCAACAAAGTGGCTCGCATCATTAAGAAATAACAAGGCTTACGCTATCATTATAAACGGTCAATGCAATGCATTGGCCGTTTTTGTGTATTATTGGAAAGCGGGAAAACAATGGCAACCCTTTCAGACAAAATAGCGACTGCAACCAAATGGTTTTCGAAAAATGATGGAAATGAAAAAGGAAAAATCATCGACACCAATCTGTTGCATTTTTAAATTTGCAACAATTCGCAATAACTACAACGTTACTACCAATTAAGAGAAAATATCAACTGCATTTCAAATGAAAATAGCCATTCATCATAGGAACAATTCTTTTTGCGACCACTGGATTGATTACTGCAAAAGAAACAGCATCGATTACAAAATTGTCAATGCCTATGACAATGACATTTTCAGACAACTTGACGACTGCGACATTTTCATGTGGCACCACCATCAAAGTGTTTACAAGGACACCCTTTTTGCCAATCAATTATTGTATTCATTGCAAAAAACAGGGAAAATAACGTATCCTGATTTCAACACCACCTGGCATTTCGATGACAAAATCGGGCAACGGTATTTGCTTGAAGCTGAAAAACTGCCTTTAATACCGACATACATCTTCTACAATAAGGAAGATGCTCTTGCCTGGATTGAAAAAACAGAATTTCCGAAAGTGTTCAAATTGCGCTGTGGTGCAAGTTCAGCCAATGTAATGCTGGTAAAAGACAAACAGCAAGCACGACGTCTTGTCAAAAAGACTTTTGGCAATGGAATAAAAACATATCGCTACAAGGACCAAATAAAAGAATGGCAAAGAAAACACAAAATGGGATTAGCAACTTACCGAAATCTTTTAGGCATTATTAGGCAAGGACTATTTACCACAAAATCGAATGAAATAATACGTTTTCATGATAGAGAAATCGGATATGCCTATTTTCAAGATTTTCTTCCATACAAAAATTTTGACATCAGGGTATTTGTGATAGGGAACAGAGCCATCGCAAAAAAAAGAATGAACAGACCCAATGATTTCAGGGCGTCAGGTGGCAACAACTTAATATTTGACAAAGAGCAAATTGACACAAGATGCGTTCAACTGGCATTTGAAGCAAACAAAAGGCTGAAAATGCAAAGCGTCGCATTCGACTTCATTTTTGACAAAGACAATATGCCTAAATTATCAGAAATAAGTTACTGCAGTGTCATTTCCACAAACAAGAATGTACCAGGCTACTGGACATCAGATATGGAATGGCACCAATGCGACAACATAAACATCTGCGACTGGATTATTGAAGACTTGATTAACGAATACAAATCAAAGCAAAACGGATAACGCTCACTTATTCACAATTTTCAGCAATTCAGCATAAATGCTGTCCCATTCTTTCCAGTCGTCGGTCTGGCAGAAGTGCTGATTATGCCAAAGTGTTGTAAACAGGCCATTTGTCTGGCGAATTGTCTCCGCCAATGTGGACAAGCGTTCAACAGCCTGTCGTGGTGAAAGTTTGAGGTAATCGTGAAGTGTAACGTCCATAGCCACAAGCGGATGAACTACAACATCAAGCGGTTTGTCGTTCTGCAAATCGTAAAAACGAAACGGACGGCTCGTTCCTGCCCTAAATCCCACATTTTCAGCATAGCCAAACGAATAATCAATCTTGATGCCCAAACGGTCTATCATCTGATAGTATTTTGGCAATGCTATTCGCAGGAAATGCTGACGGGACTCTACGCATTCCGACTTCGCAATACACTTAAAATCATCGAGTTCGCACCTAAACTTATTCTCATTTTGCGAAGCCTGATACGACGGATGCAAGCCGACTTGACTCCTGCCATTCAGTTGCTCGACAAAACGTCGGAATGCACCATTTGACGGATTTACCGACTTGTCGAACCTGCCTCGCTGACTGACAAGTACAAAATATTTCAACGGCAGATTACAGTGTATCTCATCAATAAAGCCGAAAGTAAAAAACGGGTCCTGTTTTAGGCGTGCCAACACAAACAATCGCTCAAATACAGCCTTAAAGTTGAATTTCAACGTATCGCGCAACAAACCTCCAACATTGCGTATCAATCCTTTATGAAGACAACTCCACGGGCTGTCGACATCAATGGTTGGCAGAAATTCAAATCTTTCATCCTTTAACGTCAAGTTAGGGAAACGTTTTTGCAATTCGGTACGGAACAATATTATCCAACGGTCGACAATTGGATTGTCCAACAATGTGTTACGACCTAAAAACGACTCCGACGGGGTAAATCTGCCGTGTTCGTCAGGAAGGAATGGCAAATATTCCTCGTATCGACTTGTCATCCAAAAAATTGCGGAAAAGACATCAAATTTGAACGTACATTCGGAATTATCTGCAAAGATGATAGGCAACCCATTATCGAATGTCAAATCGGGTGTGAATTGCCAAACATCGGATTCTTTCAACAACCCGCTTGACGGGACACTAAAGCATTCTGTTCGAGGCTGTTCTGTATAAAAAAGCGCTTGACTGGCATCGACACTGTCTGTCACCGACTTCAATTCATAGCCTATGCCCAAACGCATATTAAACACGTAGTCAAGAATATAATGCAAACGTGGTGTCGATATGTCAGAAACGACTATCATTTCAGGCACTGATAAATGTCCAACAAATTCTTGCTTTCGTTTTCCCAACACAACTGCATAGATGCGGTGTCAAGATTATTGTAATAAACGCTTGATTCTGCCATTACATTGTGTATCAAATTGGCAAGACTTTGAGGCGTGCGGTCAGTCAGGACCTGCCCTACCTTGTAGGTTTGGACTATATTCCGCATTTCAGGCAAATCGGCAACTATGACTGGCACTCTGGCCTGTATGTAATCAAACAGTTTGTTAGGCAAGGCATAATGGTAGTTCAACCCCAAATCCTCCTCCAACGACAGCCCAACCTTTGCCTCGAGAGTCTTGCTATGCAACTCATCGGGTGCCAGGCGTCCTAAAAAGGTGATTTTTCCGCCTTCAACCAGACTTGATGCACGCTTTCGCAAATCGGAATCAATATCTCCCGAACCAGCAATAACCAATTCGCAATCAGAGAGATATTTCATGGCATCAATCATCAGTTCGATGCCACGGCCCAAATTCAACGCACCTTGATACATTACAACATTCCGACGATTGTCAACATTTGGCTTTGGCAAAGAATACGGCACGTTACGCACCACGTCAAAATGTTTGTGATATTTTTCGTAATAGATGTCTGCAATAGATTGACAAACAGTGTATGACGCTTTTGTTCGAGGAAGAAACAATCGTTCAGCGAAAAGCCAAATCCGACGTTTGAAAGGCCGACCTACCAATTCGGGCACTTCTGTGTAATATTCGTGGCTGTCGTAAATAACCGGCTTGTGTTTCAATATTGATGCAAGAGACGAACCCACCAGCGAATCGAGGTCGTTTGACAACACCGCATCAAACTTATGCGTCATCAAAAACCAGAACAAACGCCAGTTGAACAAAAAATAGAACATCATTCCCTTGTTGACCAACAACTTTGCACGAAAGGCCTTATGCCCTATTTTCAACGGCTTGCTGTTATTAGACATTCTGCCAAACAAAAAGACGTCGAACCCATTCTGCGACAAGGTTCCAGCAATGCGCAAGACACGCTGGTCGGTGTTCAAATCATCGTTGACTGCTATTATCAATCGTTTCATATCGGCAAAAATACTAATTTGGAACACATTGAAACTATCAAATTGGCTTTTTGGTGCAAACATTGCCAAATACAAGTGTAGGCCATAATTATACAAAACACCTGTTTCTTTTATGTTGATAAAATCATTTCGGCAATAATGCAATGCCGACTACCTTTGCCCAAAATGCAGATTATGCCACAGATATCTGAAAATGCACGACTTAAGGGTCTGAATTCATTCGGGTTGGACGTCACGGCAAGGAAACTGTGCCTGTACAGTTCTCCTGACGACATCAAGCAACTGATTGAAAAAGAGAACGGACTTGACGACAAAAACATACTGATTCTTGGCGGTGGATGCAACATATTGTTCGTCAATAATTTCGACGGAATCATCATTCACCCCGTCAATTCAAGCATCGACATTGTCAAGGAAGACGAACTTAATTGCTGGGTAAAGGCTGGCGCAGGAACCGTATGGGACGAACTTGTGGAATGGTCTGTAAACAAAGGTCTTGGCGGATTGGAAAACCTGTCGCTCATACCTGGAACAGTTGGCGCATCGCCCGTCCAGAACATTGGCGCCTACGGACGCGAGGCCAAAGATGCCATTGAAAGCGTAAACGTCGTGAGCCTTGCCGACGGCTCAACATCGTCAATAACCAACAATGACTGCCATTTCGGTTATCGCGACAGCATATTCAAGCACGATTACAAAAACAAGTATATCGTTGATTCTGTCATATATAAACTATCAAAAAAGCCATCATTCGTAACTCATTACGGAAGCATTGCTAACGAGATTGAGAAACTCGGCCCTGTTTCGCTCAAGACCATCAGGCAAGCAATCATCAGCATAAGAAACAGCAAACTGCCCGACCCAAAAGTACTTGGCAACATTGGCAGTTTCTTCAAAAATCCAGTTGTCAGCGATACTCAAGCCAATGAATTGAAAATCAAGCATCCCGATATGGTGACTTATCCCGCAGGAAATGGACTTGTCAAAATTGCCGCAGGCTGGATGATAGACCATTGCGGGCTTAAAGGCTACTCAAACGATAAAAACACCGCGGGCGTTCATACTAAACAGGCCTTGGTGCTAGTAAATCTGGGCGGTGCCACTGGGCAGGACATAATCAATGTGGCTCGCCACGTTCAAGGTTGCGTCTTTGAGGAATTTGGCATCAAGATAGAGCCAGAAGCAATAATCATATAACGCAGAAAACTGATTTTAAAACAGTTGTCAAAAATGACATTTACCATTCTACTCGACTACATTGGAACATTTGCATTCGCAATAAGTGGCATTCGAATGGCCGCAGCAAAGAAGTTCGACTGGTTTGGCGCATATGTTGTAGGCTTGGTTACGGCTGTAGGCGGTGGCACGTTGCGAGACCTTTTGCTTGGCATCACACCATTTTGGATGCTTCAGCCATCATACCTCATTGTCACTGGATTTGCTTTGCTGTTTGTTATAATTTTCGGCAAGCAACTCATCAAGATGAACACCACAATGTTTCTTTTTGATGCCATTGGATTGGGACTATTCACAGTTGTTGGCTTTGAGAAGAGCCTCGCAGCAGGCTTCCCTATTTGGGTGAACATCATAATGGGAACGCTGACGGGCGCTGCAGGCGGAATCCTTCGCGACACGCTGATTAACGAAGTACCGCTAATTTTCCGCAAAGACGTCTATGCTACAGCCTGCATCCTGGGCGGTTTCATATTCTACATCTGCCAACTGACAAAAATGGGCAATGCAATGTGCGAGATTATCAGCGCTTCGTCAGTAATATTGATTCGCATTTGGGCAGTACGCAAAAGTGCGAGCCTACCTATCTTGAAAGGCGACACAGCCGATGACGACGAGGTGTTGAAAGGTAGAAGTTGAATTGTAAGAACTACGATTACTCATAATATTACATCATATCGAATGTAATTATTGAGTTAACACTTACTAATTACATTATAACGAATGTAATTTAAAAACAAAATGACGGTCATGCAAAATTAACAAAGTCGCTTAATGGCCTGATTTTTGCCGTATATGTGTTTATTCGTTGACGAACACATACATCCTTGTCTAATTCAATTGGCTTTGTATTATCAAAATGGACAACAATATAATGAGATGCATGCTCTGGATGAAAACCAATTTTTTCAAGAGCCTCCCGTGTCCATATTTGAAAAGAACCTTCCTTTTTCAATCTAAATAAACTGCAATTTGTTCCATTGGTATGCAACAGAACATATCTCATTCGCTCAAAGCCATAAGTGATTTGTAAAGAGCCTTTCGAATCATTGGCACGCATATAACATATCCCTTTTTCAATCATCATTTCTCGCTTCTCATTGGATGCGTGATTGACAAGCACCATAGATTCTGAAATAGATTCAGACATTTTCTTCAGTATCCGTTCTGCAATATCCTTATCTTCGATTTCCTTACGACGACGAATGCTTAAATCAACAAATTCCTTTTCTTGTTCAATACCAATAAAATTTCTGTCAAGCAAATTTGCCGCAATACCTGTAGTTGAACTACCTGCAAAAGGGTCAAGTATCGTATCACCTTTATCAGATGATGCTAAAATTATTCGGTATAATAATTTCAATGGTTTTTGCGTAGGGTGTTTTCCACATGTTTTTTCCCACAATCCTACGGCTGGCATTTTCCAAACATCTGTCATTTGTTTATCGCCATTAAGATGCTTCATAACATCATAGTTGAATTTATGTGGCACTTTTTCTGATTTTCGCGCCCAAATAATCAATTCTGTAGAAAATGTAAAATATCGGCAACTAATGTTTGGTGCAGGATCTGATTTTTGCCATGTGATATAATTCAATATTTTATAGCCCAACTCCTTCAAACAACGTTGAACAACAAAAATGTTGTGATAAGTACCCGAAATCCAGATAGTTCCATTGTCCTTTAGTTTTGGACGGCACAATTCGAGCCAACGATAATTGAACTCGTACATGTGCTCTGGCGTGCCTCCTTTATCCCAATCGCCTTTATCCACACAAACCATTCGCCCATTTTTACAACTAATGCCACCATTACTCAAAAAGTATGGTGGGTCGGCAAAAATCATATCAATGCTATTGTCCGGAATATTTTTTACGAGGTCACGACAATCACCGTGATGAAGGATAAAATGTTTATTTTCGAATTGACAGCACATTAGCGACGAGTCTGAGTTGCTTGATTTATGAATGATCATAAACCATACTCATTATATTTTATTATTGGTTATCATCTTTAGTTCTCTGACAAACACCGTGATAATAGCCTAATGCATATGCAGCATGAGGGCTTTTGTGTCGTTGAGCGCGAGCCTGGCTTTCATCCAAATTTTCAAGAACATTATCAATACTTAGCGATCCATCTAAATTATACCCTGCTTTATATCCAGCCTCATAAGCACACGCAGCGCACTTATGCCGTCCCACCCCTCCTTGATCTGTTGGAAGGACAACCATGATTGATTGAATTTTGTCGTGATTTTTATTACATGCCATATTTGTCTTATTTTATGAAATTTATAAATTCTTCTATATCCGTCAAATTATACACGCTTGGTATAATATTATAGGCCTCTTGCAATTTATTCTTTGCTGATTTCCAACCAATACCGTCAGTAATCCAAACAAACTCAAAACCATCAACACTGTTTATCTTTGGTGCAAGTTCTGAATAAGAACGAGCAACTTCATTAAGTTTAGATCCTCCACCACTATAGAAATTCACTTCTATCAAATAAGTTTTACCATTGGCTTCTATAACAAAATCAAATCGTTTTTCATCGTCGCCTAAAACATTAGTGATTTCTGTCCATTCAGAAGAATAGACTTCAGTTCGATATTCAATATTATGCTTTTCAAACATTTGAGCAACCATATTCTCCATAACATGCCCACTTCTGTTCTTACGAGCATTCGTATCCAATCCTGTTTCTATACCAAAAACATAATCAACCAAATCATTGATTTTTCTATTCCTAAACAAATCTCCCAAACCCGTCTTTTCAATAAACTCCAACACTCCATCAATGGTTTCAAATAGACTATTCAATCCAATGCATTGATTAGATGCATTTAAAACCTTTTTATTGCCTTCGTCTCGCACGGCAATAAGGATCGGCATTACAGAAAATGCGGACTTATCTCTATACCAAATTGTTTCAACCGATTTTCTCAAATCAGTTGTTCCTATCATACTATTAAGCATGCATAGACTTAGTTTTATTTCATCTACATTACCACCAATCTTGTTAAAGTCACAAAAGAAATCCAACGTTTGATTGGTTTCTTGCAACTGCGACAAAAACTGCAAAAATTGCTCGCTAGTATGTGCATTCATAATTAATTCAGTTTCTTACCAATAATTCCGTCAATTTTCCTCTTTTCGAAGCATTTGCATTTACCATTCTATTGGCAAACACACGATTTATATTATAATCAACATATAAGTCATCAAAAAATCTATCTGTCCCATTTTTACCCAAACAATCAGAATTGCTTAGCATAAACTGGAAACCTGCTCGATGTACCCTATCACAAAAAGACTTCAATCTAACTTGTGCATCATCATTAAATGACTCTTTAGAATAATCATTAAAACTACTAGTGTTACTTAATGGTCTATACGGTGGGTCAAAATAAAACAACGTAGTTTCTTGAGCCTTTTCAAATGTTCGTTCAAAATCACCAGTCATTATTTCTACATTCTGCAACAACTCACTATCTGCATAAATTGTTACAGGGTCACAAATTGTTGGGGTTTCGTATTTGCCAAATGGGACATTAAAATGTCCTGATTTATTTACCCTATAAAGTCCATTAAAGCAAGTTCTATTTAGAAAGAAAAACAAAGTCGTGTTTCTAATATCATCAAGAGTTTTTGTATTGAATTCTTCTCTCTTACTCAAAAAGAACTCTTTACGAGAATCTTCAGTTTTCAATTCATAATAGTCCTTTTGAATTTGCTTTAAAGATTCCACTAATTCCGTTGGATTAGACTTGACAACTTTATAACAAGTTGTTAAATCAGAATTAATGTCATTAATAACTGATTTTCTGATGTTAGAATGCTTTTGCAACATATGAAAGAGCATTGCTCCTCCACCTACAAAAGGCTCAATGTAAGTGACATTCTCCCATCTATCAAAGTTAGCAGGAAGCAGTGCTTCGAGTTGTTCAATGAGTTGGCCCTTTCCACCAACCCATTTGACGAATGGTTTCGCTTTCATTTTGCTTATTTTCTTACTTCTTCGGTTTATCAAATGTCGATGTTGGAATGTCTGGATTGAAAGTCTTTACTGGTGTGTTGTAAACTGTAAAGTTGCCGTTTGGCTCCTCCATTTTCATAATGCAGAGCGAGCAATCCTTCTTGCTGTAACTCAACTCCAACCTCGACATACGGCTTTTCACCTGTTTGTCTTTTTTAGTCAGTACAAAGACATAATAATCAGCGGTTTCCGAAAACTCAATTTCAGCACCGTTTTCTGTTGCAACGGCATTCACGTCGCCTGCTATGCTCAACAATAGCGTATTCTTCAAATTGCGCATCTGGGCATTCTGTTTTGTATTGAAGTCGTTTTTGCGGTTTCCCTGAATCATCAGCAACGATTCACCGCTGATTAACAACAAATTGCCTTGCGGATTATTGTAGTCCATCTTCAATTTGTCGGCACGGTTGAAATACAATGTTCCTGCAGACTCCACCTTTTGGTCGACCATAGCCATTGTCTTCACTTGCGTAAAGTCGCAACTTACGGTCTTGTACTGCTCATTGGTTTTCT
>CALABN010000319.1 GCA_937885735.1 uncultured Bacteroidota bacterium
CGCCCCTATCGACCTTCCCGCCGGATGCGGTCCCAGGCATTGTGCTTTCAGCCCTTCCGGAGACAGGCTGTATGTAGTCACCGAACTGAGCGACGAGGTCCTTGTGCTGGATTATCCTTCGGGACGCCTGCTCCAGCGCCTGACCGCTCACAGGGAGAACCCTCAGGGAGGCGGGCACATACTCGTCAGCCCTGACGGATGCTTTGTGTGCGCCAGCGTGCGTGTGAGCGGCACATCCGGGAATGAGAGCTGCTCCATGAAGGATTGTGTCGCAGTCTATCAGCGCGATGCAGGATCCGGCCTGCTTTCCTTCAAGGGTTCATTCGAAGTGGAAGGTCATCCCAGGCATTTCGCCTTCGCGCCCGGTTCTGAAAACCTGACCCTTGTCGTGGCCTGCCGCGATTCGGATTTCATTCAGGTTTTTAATCTCAATCCTTCAACCGGGCTCCCTTCAGCGCCGGCGGAAATCATTCCCACCACAACTCCGGACAGCGTTATTTTCCTTTCAAACAAGAAAGGCCCGCATTACTGCGAGCCTTTTGTAATATCTTTTTACATAGAACCACCCAGTCAATGCTTTTGTTAGATTGAATCCAAGCAATGGTGATGGTGGTGATGCAATGTCATATCGTTATCAATTTTTTTACGGCGCAAATGTAAGTCTATATATTAAATAAGCAATAAGTTTTTGGCACAAAACTTCAATTAACATCATTTTTTTACATAATAACGTCACAACCAAAGACACATTTTGCTATCTTCACATTGATTACGCATTTTATGGGCAAGTTAAATGTCGATACCGCATTTCAATTGTTTTTCCAAAACAGCAACGACTTGTTGTTGATTGTGGACAGCAACGGTATTATATTGAATATAAACCAATGTTGTCGCAAGATATTTGGATACGAGCCAGAGGAACTGATTGGCAAGCACTTTATGTATCTGGTCCACACCGACGACACCGAACGCGCCACCGACCAGGCCGACCTGCTTTTCAAAAGCGAAGGGCAGACACTCGCATTCAAGAACAAGGCCACTCACAAGGACGGCTCAACCAAATGGCTTCAATGGTCGACTTGCGTAAAGAAGGGGATAATGTACGCCACAGGAACCGACGTAACACGCCAAGAGGAAAAACTGCGAAACCTTGAGAATTTCCGCCGTCAGTACGTGTCAGGCAAGGAATCGAACATCGGACTGTGGGAACTCGACATCGAAACACGCGATTTCTACGGCGACGAACACGTTTACGACATTTTAGGCGCACCTTTCAAAATAAAGCAACGCCTGCGCGACTTGAGTTACGTTCTTACGCCCGATAGCAAATTATTGATAGAAAAGCATATAGAAAAAGTTTTACAGTCAAAACTGTTTGAGGATTTCGATTGCGACATAGTCAGGCCAAATGACCAACAGGTCAGGAACATAAGCGTTTCGGGCAACTTCATCTTTGACGAGAACTTCAACGTAAAATCCTTCTTCGGCACCATACAAGACATTACCGAGCAAAAGGAAATTGTGAATTCGTTCACCAACCTTGCACACCAGCAACGCACCATTCTCGATGCTCTGGAAGTTGTTGTCATTCTTACTGTTGACAGCAACATTCAATGGATGAACAAAAACGAGTTTATCGGCTATTCAACCGACGACATCAAGAAATTCGGATTTTCGCACATATTCAAGTCCCCAAGCGACTACAAATACATAATGGACGAAGGCTACAAGCAGATGCGCAAAGGCCTGAAGTTTGTCTATGAGTTTGAGGCAAAAGACAGCAATGGGAACTCTGCGTGGCTACATATTACAGGCAAAATCCAGAAAGACAAAAGCGTCATATGGACACTGTACGACATCAGCGAACTCAAGCACTCGCAATACGTCAACAATATGCTTGTAGAGGCCATTAACCAGTCATCAAGAGAATACATCATCTACAACAAGCAACTGGTAGCCATTTACGCCAACAACCAGGCTCTAAAGACACACAACTGCAAGGCATCGGACATCATAGGCAAGACCTTCAACGTACTTGAGCCTAACAGCGACCAGAAAAAAATCATCCTCGACGACTTACAGAAGAACAACCTTGTCAACAGCGAATACAAAATCAGCAGAGGCAATACTGTAAGGTGGTATTCATTAAAGGTTACACCTATATTAAATAAGGAAAAAGAGACTATCGGCTACGTGTCGGTCAAAAACGATATTTCAACTCGAAAGAATATGGAAATAGAGTTGAAAAATGCCCTTAGCAAGGCCGAACAGTCGGACAAGATAAAGGAAGGCCTGCTACAGAACCTTTCTCACGAAGTGAGAACCCCGCTAAACGCGATTTCAGGGTTTTCCGAAATAATAAGCACAAGCGACGACTTGTCGATAGACAACATCAAGTCGTACACAAACCTCATTTTCCAAAGTAGCCACCAGTTGTTGGGCATAATAACCGATATGCTCGTACTGTCTGACATACAGCAGGGGACATCAGTGGTTTCAATCGCAGAAATCAACCCAAACGACTTGATGGAACATTTGTACAACACATTCCTGTCACAAGCCGAAGACAAGAATCTCGAACTTATATACTGCATTCCGCAAAACACAAGCACAAACTTATTTACAGACGAGACCAAACTGGTGCAGATAATATCGAACCTGCTGACCAATGCTTTGAAATTCACACAAAAAGGCAAGATTTCGTTTGGATATACAATAAACGACAATCAAATTGAATTCTTTGTAAGTGACACAGGAATAGGCATTTCTCAAGAAAACCAAAAAATGATTTTCGACCGTTTCTATCAGGTTGACAAGAACAAGGGCAACAACTTCGGAACGGGATTGGGTCTGGCCATATCAAAATCGTTTGCAAAGATGCTAAACGGCAAATTGTCAGTTGAGTCTGAAATAGGCAAGGGGACAACCTTCTACCTTTCCCTGCCATTAGTCAACAAATAAAGGCTGTCAGCCAATCTTGCACCGATATTTTACACACCTAAAAAAAATACATTACTATCTGCCCATTTGGTATTGCAAAAATTAAAACAATACTTACTTTTGCAGACCGAAAAAATGCCTAAGTGGCGGAATTGGTAGACGCGCTAGTTTCAGGGACTAGTGTTAGCAATAACGTGCAGGTTCGAGTCCTGTCTTAGGCACCATCGCCCAGATGGTGGAATTGGTAGACACGCTACTTTGAGGGGGTAGTGGCCGTTAGGCTGTGCAAGTTCGAGTCTTGTTCTGGGCACCAACAAAAAGCCTTTGCATTTGCAAAGGCTTTTTTGTTTTTATCATTGTCAACCATTAGATTATTGCAGATTCTATTTCACTATATTTCAAATATATAAAGGTGAGTTCTATAAATTCACCGTTTGAAATATAAATATTACAAAAATGGGCTA
>CALABN010000320.1 GCA_937885735.1 uncultured Bacteroidota bacterium
AGAAGTTCCTGCCCAATTCGGGCGTAGATGGTACGGCAATAGCGATGATACTGGGTGCGATTGTGATGATTATCATAGCATTCAGCTACGCCTATATGGTGCCGAAATTCCCAAAGGCAGGCGGTGAGTTTACGTTTACGAAAAACTGCTTCGGAAGGGTTCCAGCGTATCTCTGCGGCTGGTTCCTCGTGGCAGCATACCTTACTAACGTGCCGATGAACTCCACAGCCATCGGACTTATCGTTGACGGACTTGACGGACCGTTTGACATCCTCAAATGGGGTTTCCACTATCAGGTGGCAGGGTTTGATGTATGGGCAGGCGAGATGACGCTTGCCATGGGCATATTGATACTCTTCGGCTGGCTGAATATTATTGGCGTGAAGAAAGCCGGTTTTGTGCAGACGGTGCTGGCCTCATTACTTGCCGTATGTGCTTTTTCACTCTGCATTTCCGGCCTTGTTTCCGCAAAGGCCAGCACAATCAGGTTGCCTTGTTGCAATTGTCCGCTGGTGACGAAGCGTTCTTGTTTAGAATCAATAAGATTAACTTGCCAGAAAACGTCAAGTTGTTGCTTGCCGACCCGTCAATTGCCAAAGTGGGCGCCGCAATTCACGACGATTTGAAGGGATTGAAGAAAATCAGCCCGTTTGAGCCTGCCAATTTCATCGATGTTCAGACAATAGCCAAAAGTATGGGCATCGAAAATTTAGGTCTCAAGCCATTGGCTGCATTGCTTATGGGGTTCCGCATTTCAAAGGCCCAGCAGACCTCAAATTGGGAAATACAATATTTAACGGATGCGCAGAAACTGTACGCTGCTACCGATGCGTGGGTTTCCCTTGAAATTTACAACAAATTGTTGGAATGCAAGAACCTACAGATGGATTCGCCAGTTGATGGCGAATAATCGGTCATTTCATTTGTGACACAGAATTATCAAAACACCTTTCATTTATGAGCGCAAAAATAACACTAAAATCAGGTAAGGAACAGTCAGTCAAACGCTTGCATCCGTGGATTTTTTCGGGTGCGATAAAGCAGATTCAGGGTGCGCCACAGGAAGGTGATTTGGTGTCGGTTTACGACAACCACGGAGATTTCCTGGCGTGGGGACACTATCAGCCCAGTTCCATTGCGGTCCGTATCCTTACATTTGAAGACAGACTTCCCGACGTCAACTTTTTCAAGGAAAAGATTTCAAACGCCATAGAGTATCGTCGCCGATTAGGATTCTTCGACAGTGCCGATACCAACGTGTTCCGTTTGGTTCACGGCGAGGGCGATGGATTGTCTGGTCTGGTTGTCGATTATTACAATGGCACGGTTGTTTTTCAGGCTCATTCGGTAGGAATGTACTTGATGAAGGATGCCATTACGCAAATATTGATTGACATTTTGGGCGACAAGGTTCAGAGCATATATGACAAGAGTTCTCAAACATTGCCATTTAAGGCTGATATTGAACCTGTTGACGGTTATTTGTATGGCCAGTATTGTTCAAATGAGGTTGTTGAGCACGGGCGAAAGTTTGAAGTCGATTGGGAAAATGGGCAAAAGACAGGATTCTTTATCGACCAACGTGAGAACCGAAAGTTGTTGGCTGATTATTCAAGAGGCAAGCGTGTCTGCAATATTTTTGGCTACACAGGTGGATTCAGCATTTATGCGTTGAGTGCTGGCGCCGAGTTGGTCCATACTGTTGATGTCTCAAAACTTGCCATTGCACAGACTGACAGAAACGTGGCATTGAATTTCCCTGATTGCAGGAATCATCAAGGCTTTGCAATGGATGCTTTTGATTTCTTCGCCAAGACTACCGACAAATACAATGTTATTATTCTTGACCCGCCAGCATTTGCGAAGCACCAAAGTGCATTGAACAATGCATTGCAAGGTTATAAACGAATCAATCAACGTGCACTCGAACAGATAGAAAAAGGAGGCATTCTGTTTACATTCTCTTGCTCGCAAGCAGTCAGCAAGGAGGATTTCCGCAAGGCAGTCTTTGCCGCTTCTGTCAATGCCAAGCGTAATGTGCGTATTTTGCATCAGTTGTCGCAACCAATCGACCACCCAATCGGAATGTTCCATCCTGAAAGTGAGTATCTTAAGGGGTTGGTGCTATATGTGGAGTAATGTTATTGGCCGATAACCTTTTTTACGGCGTTTAGTCCGTTTTGCATTCTTGTTTCGCCATTGCCATTGATTAAGATGTATGGCAAGTTGAACATTTTCAGTTCGTTAATGTAAATATCCGATAGTTTTTCGCGCATTGGTCCGCCGTTTTCGCGTGTGGAGTCGGCAACCCACGGAATGTCGGTTTGGCAAAACAGGTGCATTGTGGCAGGGTGCTCTTTTATTGCGTCTGCAATCCATTCAGGGCATTTTTTGTAAACCACTTCAAGCCAGACTTTTGTGATTATCAGGTCGGTGTCGAAAAGCACCACTTTGTGGCCTGCGTTGGCAATTGTTGTAAATTCGTCATATTGCATATGGGCGAGTTCGACAACGTCGTTGTATGTGTAAGGTCTGCCCAATTGTTCCACAAACTTGCGTGGCAGTTCGGGAACCCAAGGAATGTTGAGTTTCGTGGCAATGTATCGGCACATTTCGGTTTTGCCTGTCGATTCGGCCCCAGTGGCGACTATTATTTTTGTGTTTCCCATTTTTTATGCCATTCAAGATATCCCACAACAGCCATTACAGTGTATATGACATAAAGCATTGCAGTTAGTTGCATATCTCTGTTGAAATACAATGCAACCGAAACGGCATCTGCCACAATGAAAATCAGCCAGTATTCAATCATCTTTCGAGTCAGCATCCAGGTGGCGGTTATAGCCAATGCGGTTGTGAATGCGTCGCCAACAGGAACGGGCGAGTCGGTAAAGGCTGACAGAATCCAATAAAGTGCGCCCCAAAACAATGCCGTTACAGTGGCAATTGGAATCCATTGCCTGGACGTAGTCTTGCAAATCGGGAGCGACTTGCCATTTTTAGATTTGTGTAAAATCCAGATTGTCAAGCCATAAATGCTGATAACAAGGTAATATGCCTGTAATCCCATATCGGCATAGAACTTGTTGATGAAATAGATTGCAATGTAGAAAGACGACGACACTGCACCAAGAACCCAAAGCCATACATTTTGCTTGATTGACAGAATCAGATAGGCAATGGTTGTGGCAACGCCAAACAATTCCAGCCAGTTTTGTGAAACCCAGTTTATCACCTTGTCTATTTCGCAGGATTGAGTTTGGAATTGTAAAGTTTGTCGTCTTTTATCACATTGACGGCCTCTATGAAAATAGGGTCGGAGCCGTTGATAATCTGGTAGAACTCGCCAGAATCGAACAAGTCGCGTGCAATTGATGCCTTTAGGTTTGTACGCATATGCTCTTTGCTGCGGTTGAA
>CALABN010000321.1 GCA_937885735.1 uncultured Bacteroidota bacterium
TTTTTAAATTTTTCATATTCACAATATTATAGAGTTGTACTGTTATTTTGTTTCCTTATAGAATACTTGTGAAGAAATGCTTCGCCCATCGCGGAAGTAATATGTGCCGTACGAGTATTTTGCTTCAACATATTCGTGTGCAATGCCGTTCTTGTTGACAATCACGCGTTTTACTTTCTTGTTTTGGCTATCGTAATTTTCGGTGGTTATGCCTTCAGGGTATTGCTTTGCAAGATCGTTAAGGAACTTGTCGCTTCGTTGACCTGTTGGAACTTCAAAGTCGTTTTTGTCAAATGATTTTTGTGCATTTGCCAATTGTTCCTTGCGTTGGCGTTCGGCTTCGGCTTCCGCAAGTGCTTTTGCGTCCCTGATGTTCTTTTCGCACAATTCAATTTGGTTCTTTGGGTACTTCTCGTCTTGTTTAATTGCCAATGCCGATTTGTACAAGCCAATGGCGCCAGAGTAGTCTTTTGTCTTGAATGCGACGTCAGCTTTGGTGATTGCGTTTTTGTAGTCGGCTTCAATTTTGGCAAGAGCCTCTTGATCAGCCTTTTCTTTCATAATCAAGTTCTCAATTTCCTGTAGTTTTTGGTTAGGAAGAGTCTCGTTAGGCTTAATGGTTTTCGCCTGGTTGAATTGTGCTTTAGCCTGGTCGTATTGCTTTGATGCTATTAACTCGTTGCCCTTTGTAATTGCGGCATTGTAGTCGGCGTCAAGTTTTTGCTGCTCGGCCTTGATGTTGGCGTTGATTTGTGCAATTTGTTGGTCAGGATATGTCTCGTCTGGCTTGATTGCTTTGGCGGCATTGTACAGTTCAATTGCCTTGTCATAGTCGTGGGCAGTGAATGTACGGTCAGCTTCAGCAACTTTGGCTTTGTAGTTGCGCAGTTGGTTTTCTTGTTCGGCTTTTTGCTTGGCCGCATCGGCAAGCAGACCGTCAATCTGCTGGATTTTGGTCTTTGGATACTGCTCGTTTGGCATCAGTTGTGATGCTTGCTGGTATGTTGTCTTTGCATTTGTGTAGTCTTTTTGTCCAAACTGGTTGTCAGCTTGAGTAATAAGGTTGGAGTATTGTTGCTTCTTCTGGTTTTCGGCATTGATTATGCCTTGAGCTTCGGCAATTTTCTGCTTAGGATAAGCTTCGTTTGGCTTGAAAGACAAGGCTTGATTGTACGCCGTAATGGATTCTGTGTATTTCTTTTGGTTGAAATAACCATCAGCGGTGGTGATAGCTTGTTTGTATTTGCTCTCGGTGTCAGCCTGTTTTGCCAATAGGTTGTCAATGGCTACTATTTGCTGTTTAGGATAAGCCTCGTTCGTCTTTATTGCAGACGCCTGAGAGTATAGTGTTTTTGCCTCAGTGTATGATTGTGCATTGAATTTAGCGTCAGCCTGGCTTATCAAGCTGTTGTATTGAGAATCGTCTTTTGCCTTTTTCTCGGCTGCGACTTTCATCTCTGCAAGTCGTTTGTCTATTTCAGCAATTCTTTCCTTTGGATATGACTCGTCTGGCTTGAGTTGCAATGCGCTGTTGTAGTTGTTCTTTGCCTCGGCATATTTTTCAGTCGAGAACTGCTCGTCAGCATAGGAAATCAAGTTTATGTATTTGCCGTCCAATGCTTTTTGCTGTTCAAGCAATTTGTCTATTTCGGCAATCTTTTGTTTAGGATATGCCTCTTTTGCCTTTACAGCCAATGCCTGGTTGAATGCGTTCTTTGAATCAACGTATTTCTTCAGGTTGAGCAGGCTGTCACCCTGACGTACGGCATCGGCATAGGCTTTGTCTCGGGCTTTTTGCTGCTCTTCGGCATTTTTCATAGCCAGCAGTTTGTTCTCAATTTCGTTTATGCGGCTTTGAGGATACTGCTCCGTAGGGAAGATGGCCAAAGCCTCTTTGTAACTTGCTTGTGCGTCAGCCCATTTCGATTCCTTGAACAGTTTGTCTGCTTTTGCTATGGCGGCATTGTACTTGCTTTGGTTGGCGGCGCGTTCGGCCATTATTTTGTCAATCTCGGTAATCTTTTGTGCAGGGTAGGTCTCTTCAGGCTTGAATCCTGCAGCTTGTGTGTAGTTGTCTTTTGCAACGGTATAGTCCTGTTTGTTGAATGCGGCATCGGCAAGTGCTATGAATTTAGCATAGCCTTCGTTTGCCTTTTGGGTCTTTTCTTGGGCAAGTAAGTTGTCTATCTCGGCTATCTTTTGCTTTGGATAAGTCTCGTCAGGCTTGATTGACAATGCTTGTTGGTAATTTGTCTTGGCTGATGCATATTCTTTTTGCGCGAATGACTTGTCGGCAACAGCGATGAATCCATTGTACTTTTCGCCGTTGGCCTTGTCGGCAGCAAGCAACTGGTCTATTGTGTTGATTCTTGTTTTTGGATATTGCTCGTTAGGTTTCAACTCGTTAGCCTTCACGTATTGTGTGCGAGCCTCAATCAGATTCTTTTGATTGTATTGTTGGTCGCCTTGGGCGATAGCCTCTTTGTAGGCTTTTTCAATTTCAGCCTTGTTTGCGGCATCAGATTGTTGTTTGGCTATGATGCTGTTTATCTCGGCAATTTTGTCTTTGGGGTATTGCTCGTTAGGCTTGATGCCAGAAGCCTCGGTGTATTTTGCAAGTGCGGTTTCGTATTGTCTTGCGTTCAGGCCTCTGTCGCCAGCGGCGATGGCATCCTTGTATGCCTTTTCCTTGGCGGCCAATGCTGCATTTGCTGCGGTTTCGTCGCTCAGAATCTTGTCAATTTTCAGCAGTTGGCTCTTTGGATATTGGTCGTCTTTATATGTAAGTGCTCGTTTGTAGTAGATTTGGGCATTGGCGTATTGTTGAGAGTTGAAAGAGTTGTCGGCAATGCTGATGTTCTTTTGGTAGTTCTTTTCGTTGTTTTGGTTCTTTGCCAGAATCTTCTTTATGGCTATTATCTGGTCGTCGGGGTAGGTGTCGTAAGGGTCTATGTCGATGGCCTTGTCGTAGAGTTCGACGGCCTCTTCGTAATTGGCCTGGCTGAACTGCTCGTCAGCTTGAGCCAGCACTTTTTGGTACATTGCCGTGCGTTTTTGCTCGTATTCCTTCATCATTCCCTTGATGCGCTTTTGCATTTCGGCGGTATATGCTTCGTCGTAGTCGAAGTCTCCGACTTTTTCAACAAACTTTATTTTGCCGATAGGCTGGTTCATAACCGATGCGTCGAATCCGTCAACTTCGGGCAACAGCTCGATGGTGAACTTGTAGTTCCATATTCCGACATCCTCGACAGGCACGTTGGTGTTGAACTCGAGTTTCTTGCTGTAGTAGCCTTGTCTGACGATTTCAAGAACCACGCGTTTGTTCAAGTCTATGTTGAAAGAGAACTTTCCGTTGGCATCGGCATCGTATATTTTTTCCTGTACGCCGTCGACAAACACTTTCACTTTTGATACTGCGAAGTTCTGTCGCTCTATTTTCACGGTGCCCTTAATTGAAAGATAACCTTTGACTGTTTGTGCGGATGCGTTTGAGAATGAGATTGCTACAATAAATATTGACAGCAATGCGGATATGGTTTTGTTCAATTTCATTTTTTACAAGTTTTAACAAGACAATATATGAAAATATTAGCAAAAGAAATAATGCGTTTTTTCAGAATTTTCGTTATATCTTTAGACTATTGGAATCGGATATGAAACGGTTTCAAGTTGACATATGTCTAACTTTTTAAATTTTTGAGTTATGAAAACTGCAGAAGACAAATTGAGAAGAAGAGAGTCGTTGGAAATTGCCGAACGTAAGTTGCACAAGTCACAAATGAAGGCAAGCAAACTCGAAAAGAAACTTCAAAAGGTTAAGAAGAACAATGGTAGCGAAGACACCATTAAGGAAATGAAGGGTGAGTTGGAAGACATATTTGTAAAGATGCACCAACGTTACAAGAAGGTTGAAAAAGAAAGAAAATTCGTGGCATAGTTTTTAATAAGTGAAACAGGAAAGGCGTCGCAAGACGCCTTTTTTATTGGATGACATTTGTTTTGTGTGCAAAAAAAAGCCGTTCCAGTTGGAACGGCCTTTTTTATTATTGTGTGTTGTCAGATTATTCAGCAACAACTTCGAATGGCAACTCAAATTCAACTTCCTTGTGAAGTTTGATTTTTGCAGAGTATTTGCCAAGTTCCTTAACGTTGTCACCCTTGACAAGGATGCACTTGCGGTCAACTTCAACACCTTGCTTTTGGATAGCCTCGGCAATTTGAATGTTGTTGACAGAACCGAAGATTTTGCCGTTAGAACTTGCCTTTGTGCCAATGACAATGGTAAGAGCCTCGATTTGTGAGCGCAATGCGATTGCGTCATTCTTGATTTTCTCTTCCTTGTGAGCACGTTGCTTCTTGTTCTCAGCCAAGATTTTCTTTGCTGACTCAGTTGCAACAATTGCCATATCAACAAGAGGAGAAACCTTCTCATAAACACGCTGGATTATCGACTCCGTCTGCTTTGTGATCTTTCCGACGGGATCGTCACCGCCGCTTCCGTCGTTTTTGAATACCTTCTTGGTTGCAACAGAAGTATTTCCTGCAATATCTGTATACAGGGCAGTTACGGTCATATCATCCGTTTTGAATTTATCCGTATAATCAAGATAAATATTACTCTGTGCTTCTCCCGACTTAACAGCCTTATACTGGAATTTATAATGC
>CALABN010000322.1 GCA_937885735.1 uncultured Bacteroidota bacterium
TCTACAACGCGACTATTTCGGGATGTACCCTGGCATATATAGGCTGCACCGGATTCGGCACCCTCACAATCGAGGATTGCGAAATCCATTCTTCCGACCTCATCACTTTCAGGGGCGATTATGGCTCCTTCTGGAGGGGAACGGTGTCGTTCAAGGACCGAATGCTGTTGAAGGATATGTTCTCGTCAGATGCTATGGGCGATGTGTTCTCGTTCCTGACAAAGGTGCTCTCGTTGACGCTCTTGTTTGAGGCGGTGGGTGCAGTTGTCATATACCTGAATGTTTATGAATCAGATATTTCCAATCCTATATTCTTTTCAATATACCATTCGGTTTCGGCATTTTGTAACTGCGGAATGTCAACGTTGCCAGGTGGTTTTGCCAACGAAGCCGTTGTAGGCAATTATCCGTTGCTTATGACCGTTGCTGTGTTGACCACGCTTGGAGGCATCGGATTCCCTGTTATGATTACAATTTATGTATCGATGCGTTATGGCGTGAGCCGTTTGTTGCACATCTCAACCAGTCGGCGCAGTCTTGTAAAGCCTGTAGGCTCGAATATGGCCACCAACATTGCAATAATGACAACTATAGGTTTGCTGATTGTTGGAACGCTTGGCTATTATTTCCTTGAACTTCACAATACACTTGCCGACGATTCGGCTCTGCCACGTTGGATTAAGTCGTTCTTTTGTTGCGCCACGGCCCGTACGGCAGGATTCAACATATCGGAAGTGAGTAGTTGGGGCCACGCTACAATGGTGTTCCTGATAGGCATTATGTGGATTGGCGCCTCGCCAGGCTCTACAGGCGGTGGTATCAAGACAACCACTTTTGCATTGGCTTTGTGCTCAATTGTCAGTTTTGTACGTGGCAACAGATATATTGAAATAGGCTATCACCGCATCGGCTTTGAGACAATCTCGCGTGTGCTCGTGCTGGTTACAATGTCGTTGATTATTATTTTCGTGTCGTTCATTGTGTTTGCTGTGTTTGAGCCAGACTTGAATCCTCTGTACCTGTTTTTCGACACGGTGTCGATGTACAGCACTACAGGCTTGTCCATTGTCGGTACTTCTAATTTGTCACAACCGTCGCAAGTGCTGACAATGTTCCTGATGTTCCTGGGTAGGGTTGGCCCGTTGACATTGCTTTCAGGCATTTTCGTATCTCGCAAGTCAAAATATGCGAAATATCCGTATAAGAACCTGACAATCAACTAATATTTGGTCGCGATAGGTTTCGTGACTCGAAATTATGTGGTATTCCGATTGATATCGGTGCCGTGATTTATTCTCGACATTTAGAAAAAAGTATATATTTGGAGAATGCACTGTTCGACAGGTGCTATGCACAAAATAAAGATATTATGAAATTTATTGTTATCGGTTTGGGGTATTTTGGGTCAACATTGGCCATAAGTCTTACCGAACAAGGACACGAGGTTATCGGCATCGACAACCGTTATGAGCGAATCGACGAGTTGAAGAACCAGATAAACAACGTTATGGAAATGGACACAACCAACGAAAATGCCGTCAAGACGTTGCCTCTGAACGACACCGACGCCGTTATTGTGGCCATAGGCGAGGACGTAGGTTCGTCAATCCTTACATTGTCAATATTGAAGAAACTCGGAGCAGAGAACATTGTAGGCCGTATCATAAGCCCAATGCACAAGAGCATACTTAACCAGATTGGCATCAACAACACTGTTCATCCAGAATCGGAGACTGCTATGATGATAAGTCTTCAACTTCAGGTGAAAAACGCGCTCAAAATCACTGAAATAGACGATGAGAACGTGATTGTGGAGTTCAAGGTGCCTCAAAAATATGTCACTCACACGCTTGAAACGGCCAATCTTGAATCTCGCTTCAAACTGAAGACCATTGCCGTCAAGTCAATGGAAAAGAAGGGCTTGCTTTCACGTGAGCAGGTGAGGACGACGCTTTCGCCTGCTGGCGACTACATTTTCCGTGAGAATGACGTGATTGTGGTTGCAGGCCTGCTTGACAATATGAAAAAATTCGCCTCGGAATAACAACACCTATATAACACACTAAATTTTACTTTATGTTAAGAAAAATCATCACTTCAACAGTAGTCGCCTCATTGGCAGTGACTGCTATGGCTCAAAAGCCAATGTCTGCACCTGCGGGTGGCAAGCAAATCAGTAACGAACTTATCGGCATCTTCTTTGAAGATATCAGTTCATCTGCCGACGGTGGACTTTGCGCCGAACTTGTACAGAACGGCTCGTTTGAGTACAATCCTTCGGAAAGAGACGGCTGGGGTGCAGGAACGGCTTGGAAGACAGTCCGTCCAGGTCACTCGCTTGGCTATATCGAGCAAAAGCAACAGGACCCAATCCACCCGAACAATCCAAACTATATGCGCATCAATATTGAGCGTGTGGGTCATTTCTATGATTACAAAGGCTGGACAGGCATCGGTATACAGAACGACGGCTTTGACGGCATCCGCATTGCCGAAGGCGCAAAATATGATTTCTCGGTGTTCTTGCGCAACCCTGACGACAAGGACAAGGACGTCCGCGTTGTTGTCACAATGCCTGGCCGTGGTTGGATGAGCCAGCCAACTGCCATTGCCGACACTACTTTCAAGGTTTCGGGCAACGAGTGGAAAAAGTATGAGTACACTTTGGTTGCAACACAAAATTGCGACAGCGCAAACATTCAGGTTCTTTCGCTTACAACAGGCCAACTCGACGTTGATATGGTATCTCTTATTCCACAAGACACTTACAAAGGTCACGGCTTGCGCAAGGATTTGGCAGAGGCTCTTGAGGCACTTCATCCTAAATTTATGCGCTTCCCTGGTGGCTGTGTAGTTCACGGCGGTGGCGATGGCTTCTGGAACACTTATCGTTGGAAAAACTCGGTTGGCCCACGTGAGCAACGCAAGGCACAGAAAAACACTTGGGGCTATCATCAGTCGCTAACGCTTGGCTACTACGAATATTTCCAATTCTGCGAGGATATGGGTATGCAACCATTGCCAATCCTTCCTTGCGGTGTAAACTGCCAGGGTTCAAACGGCGGTTGGAATATGTATCCGACTCAAGCGCAGGACGCTTGCCCAATGGAAGAAATGGACGAGTGGGTTCAAGACGCACTTGACCTTATTGAATGGGCAAATGGCGATGCATCTACAAAGTGGGGCAAGGTTCGCGCCGATGCAGGTCACCCAAAACCATTCGGATTGAAATATCTCGGACTTGGCAACGAGGAGAAGATTTCACCTGAATTCGTTGAGCGTTTCAAGTATATGTACAAGAAGATTCACGAGGCTCATCCAGAAATTGTCATAGTCGGTACTGACGGTCCAGGTTCGCACGCTGACGCAAACGGCAAAGACAACGACTACAGCCTTGGCTGGAAATTGGCAGAAGAACTGGAACTGCCAATTCTCGACGAGCACTATTATGAGCCTCGCAACTACTTTATGGAGAAGCGCCAATATGACAATTATCCTCGTGACCGCAAGACAAAAGTTTATCTTGGCGAGTATGCATCAAAGGACAAGAAGTTGATTGATGCTCTTGCCGAAGGTTTGTATCTGCTACACGTTGAGAAGAATGGCGATGTTGTGTCAATGACTTCATACGCACCGTTGTTTGCTCGCAAGGGCGCAACCAACTGGAATCCAGACCTTATCTATTTTGATAACGAAAAACCTTATCTGACTTGTAGTTACTATGTTCAGCAAATGTTCGGTCTTTCAAGTGGCGATTATTACTATGGCAACTGCGTCAAGTTTGACCGTGCCGACGACAATTTGCTTGGCCAGTCGGTTGTGCTTGACACAAAGTCTCACAAACTGTATGTCAAGGTTTGCAATGCAAGTTCACAGGCCGCACAAGCCAACATCGACTTGTCGTTGTTCAAGAGTATGAAGCCAAATGCTGAAAAATCGACTATATCAGGAAATGCCGATGACGAGAACAACTACGAGAAGCAACCTATTGTTCCTATGAAGGAGAGTGTCAAGGTTGCTGGCAAGATGAGTGTCAAGGTTGAACCATACTCGTTCACACTTTACACCATTTCGCTGTAGTTTGTCAGCATACAACCATAAAAAAAGCAACCCTGTCGGGTTGCTTTTTTTTGTGGTATGTGGTTGAAATATAGTAATGTATTACAATATTTCATCAAGACAGATTTCCTTTTGAACTATGTCGTAATGTGCATTTTGCTTTACACCGTTGCTTGTTATCATAGTGAATATTGGCGCCTTTGATGTTTTGGTCTGAGCCATAAATGCATTGATGTTTTGCGACATTTTCTCGTTATATGCTTTTGTAATGATATACTTGTCACGGCTGAACTTAATTTCACAAATGTTCATAAATCCGTCGGCTCTGTCTATAATCAAGTCAATTTGTGCGCCGTTCCCAGTGTCTGGCTGGTAGTTCCAGGAGTAGATGTTGGTTCTGATTCCAGATATTCCCAAAACGTTCTTTATCTTTTGTATATGGTTGAGACACAGAATCTCAAACGCATATCCGAACCAGGAGTCAACCTCTGATGTGTTAATCGACAAAGTCCAAAAATCCTCATCGGTGGCTTGCTTGTTTTTTATGAAATTGAAATAGAACAGACTGTAAGGGTCGATGAGTTGGTACAGTTTGTCTCTGTTCACCTTGCCGTAAGCGTAATACGAACGTATGAAACCGCACAGTTCAAGGTTTGCCAATATTTTGGACAATCCACCACTTGTTGTCATCTTTGTCGCTATAGTTATTTCCTTTCTGGTAAGGCCTTTCCTTTTTGTGGCGAGCGCTTCCACAATAGTTATGTAGTCATCGCTGTTTTTGAATAGGGCAGAGTACAGGTTGTTGAATTCCGTCCGCATCAGTCCGTTGGCGCGGAAAAACAGTTGGTCGATGTTTTTGCTGAAAGGGATTTGCGGGTCGAGATAGTCTAGGTAGAACGGTATTCCGCCCATTATCATATAGCATTGGGCAATTTGCCTGGCTTGATAAGGGAATTTCCTTGCCTTGAAATATTCCTTGCAATCGTCCAAAGAGAACGGCATCAGTTCAATTCTGTTGGTGAGCCTATTGTGCAGGCCCCCTTTGCCATTTATCAGTTTGCTTGTAATCCACGATGTTGAGGAACCGCAAACAATGAATTTGATGTTGTTTTGTGCCGCCCCCCAACTGTTCCAAAAGTGTTCCAAAGCCTGTACAAAGTTTGATTTTGGTGTGTCGAGCCACGGCATTTCATCAATAAAGACAATCTTCTTGTCTTCAGGATTATCCGAAAGCAATTCAGCCAGGTAGTCAAATGCATCAAACCAATTAGTGGCCTTTTTGTCGCACCCGTATTTGGCGAGAGCCTTGTTAAATACGTGTAATTGTTCCTTGATGCCACAGTTGGCAATTCCTGACAAGTAGAAGTCGAACCTGTTGTTGAAAAACTGACGGATTAGGAATGTCTTGCCTACACGTCGTCTTCCATATATGGCCACAAATTCAGACTTGTTTGAATTTACAATCTTTTCAAGAGCCTCTGTTTCTTGTTTCCTTGCTATTTATGCCTTTTCCATAATGCTTTAGATTGAATTGTAAAGATGTAAAATTTAATACTTATGGCAAAAAATAATGTCAAAAATATATGTATAATTCGCCATAAGTGGTTAAGAATATATAGATATGGCAAATTATAATGCTAAAATTGTGCTTATAATTCGCCATAAGTAGTAAAATTAACATACTTATGGCAAAAAATAATGTCAAAAATATATGTATAATTTGCCATAAGTGGTTAAGAATATATAGATATGGCAAATTATAATACTAAAATTGTGCTTATAATTTGCCATAAGTAGTAAAATAAACATACTTATGGCAAAATATATGACATTAATTGTGTGGCGTCGTACGTGTATTTGTTGAGTTCCAACTAAAAACCACAAACAAAAAAAGCAACCCGACAGGGTTGCTTTTTTTTTGTTGTGTTATCGGTTACAGAACCTTGATTAGTTCAACGTCGAAAATAAGTGCTGCGTAAGGTGGAATGTCTTGACCTGCGCCACGTTCGCCGTATGCAAGGTTGTAAGGAATGTAGAATCTGTATTTTGAACCTTCTGCCATAAGTTGAACACCTTCAGTCCAACCTGGGATAACACGGCTCAAAATAAACTCCACTGGTTCACCGCGTTCAACTGAACTATCAAATACAGTGCCATCGATCAAAGTACCTGTATAATGTACCTTCACGTTGCTCTCTGCTGTTGGTTTTGGTCCATTACCTTCAGTGATAACCTCATACTGGAGCCCTGATTCAGTAACAACAACTCCCTCGCGCTGAGCATTATCACTTAGAAACAACTCGCCCTCAGCTTTAATCGGACCAAATTTCTTTTCTTGAGCCTCTCTCACACATGCGTCGATAAACTGCTGAGCCTCTTCGATTGTCATAAGCATTTTATCGCTCTTTGTCAAACCTTCAATCACACCACGACCTATTGCATTGCGGTTTAATGGCAATGTCTCATCCTCAAAGAAGTTAGTCATTGTTCCAAATTGCCGAGAAACATTGAAAGCAACATCCATACCATCAATCATCTTCTCTTGGTTTTTCTTAACTTTCAAGCCTTTTCTAAAGCCTTTCATAAAGTTTTCGAGATCTTCTTTGGTAGTATCAGCGCCCATAACATACATTCTTGCCTGGCGTGCATTGAGGTAACCTATA
>CALABN010000323.1 GCA_937885735.1 uncultured Bacteroidota bacterium
TCCTGATATTCTGAATGTTTTCAGCATCGGCAGGATCCGTCACCCCGACAGAAGCAATGACAATTTTTCGGCTTGTATCTGGCGCAATCTTGCTGAATGTCCTTTTCAAGCCCAAAATTCCGCCTGCATATAAAGCGCCGATATAGATTATTGTTTCATAATTATTTACATCGTCAATTTCTTCATAATTCATTGCCTCAATGCCTGTTCGTCGGGCAAGTTCTTCGGCATACCTTTTGGCGGATCCATATCGGGAGCCATATGCAATAATCTTCATATTATTTTGTTTAAAAACCAAGGTTTAAAACTATTAAAAAGTTGGTATGTTCTTTCAAAAAACAAAGAAAGCCCGTTGCTTGCGCGACGGGCTTTCTCTTCAACTAAAAACTAATATTAATTAAGCGACAAATGCTTACTTACCAAATCAATCGTATTCTCGACTGTAACCAATTGCTGTGCCTCATCGTCGTTGATTTCAATGTGGAACTGCTCCTCCAAAAAGCAAAGGAAACATTTCCAATCAACGTCGTCAAAGAAGAAATCGTTTGAAAATGAGGCCTCTGGCGTAATGGACTGACGGCTGACTCCAACCTTTCGCAATGCCCTGTACAAACCTAATCTAACTTGACGTTCCATATTATTATCCCCTTTCATTTTCGTTTCCAACACTTATAAGACAATTAACTGGCACAAAACCCTACGCCAAATGGCAACTTTTTTTGAAATTTTTTGAAATTTTATTATATCATATTGATTTACTGAAAAATAAAATTTGACTTTTTTTGACATTTTTTGACATTTCAGGCAAAAAGGGTACCCACAAGTAGCATATTTTTGCATCGGGATAAAAAACATTGTTGTCCGCTAACGCGAAAAGAACACAGATGAAACAAGATTAAACAGATTACCGCAGATTTTATTTAATTATATTTCAAAAACATAGGTTGAAGTCAATTGCGATAATTTCAAACACACAATAAAAAGCACACAATACAAAAAAAATATCACAAAAGCAGTAATTCACAAGCACTTACAATTTATTTACACCGAACACTAATAATAAAAAGACAATGGACAGGCAGGAAAAATTCAGCAAAATGACGACGCAATCGGTCCGACGGCTGGTGTGCGAGTTTGCCGTGCCTTCCATCGTGTGTATGCTGATAAGCGCGTTCTACAATATTGTAGATACATATTTTGTGGGCAAGATTGACACGCCATCGACGGCATCGCTCGGCATCGTCTTTTCATATATGACTATCATTCAGGCCATTTCATTCTTCTTCGGACACGGCTCGGGCAATTTCATCTCGAGGGCTCTGGGCGCCCGACAGGCTGAACAGGCCGAAACAATGGCTTCAACGGGTTTCTTCTCGGCCATTGCCTTTACATCCCTAATAGCAATAGCAGGATTCGTTTTTATGGAACCGATGCTGTACCTGTTTGGCTCCACTCCAACAATTATGCCGTATGCAAAGGATTATTTCACTTATATACTGATAGGCACGCCGTTCATCTCTGGTGTATTTGTAATGAACAACCAGATGCGACTTCAGGGGAATGCATCGCTCTCAATGGTTGGCGTGCTTGTGGGCACCGTCCTGAACATCATCATTGACCCGATTCTTATTTTCGGACTCGATATGGGCGTTGCTGGCGCAGGCCTGGCTACCGCCGTCTCGCAATTTGTAAGTTTTGTCATAATGCTTAAGATGAGCGGAATGCGTGGCGGAATAATAATCAAGTTGCGCAACTTCAAGCCTACACTGAACCGATATGCCGAAATATTCGCCGGCGGTTCACCCTCGCTCATACGGCAGTGCCTTATGGGCGTTGTGAGCATCTGCCTAAACAACTTTGCAAGCAATTACGGAGATTCGGCCGTAGCATCGTTTTCCATTGTAAACAGGGTGATAATGCTGGCTACAGCCATACTGCTTGGCTTTGGACAAGGATTCCAGCCTGTATGCGGATTCAACTATGGCGCAAAACTCTACGGCAGGGTCAGTGATGCGTTCAGATTCAGCGTGATTATGGCCACCATTTACTGTGGCATTGTGGGCGTTACGGGCATAGTGTTTGCGCAGGACATTGTGAGCGTGTTCCGTGCCGACGACGCCGAAGTGGTGGCGCTTGGCGCCATAGTGCTGAGATTTCACTGCTATTCGTACATTTTGAACGGGTTCATCGTACTTACAAATATGTATCTGCAGAACATTCGCAAGACGGCGAGCGCAATACTGGTTGCTACGGCCCGTCAGGGACTGTTCTTCCTGCCTCTGCTGATAATAGGCGCCAAATTCTGGGGAATGGACGGCATCATTGTAGCACAGCCCCTGTCCGACTGCCTGTCGTTCGCCCTTGCGGTTCCGCTGTGCGTAAGGGAATTGAGAAGATTTAGGAATTAGTCCCAATCCCGATAATAATCGGGATTTTCGGGATTGAACGCAGATTCAACAGATTTTCGCAGATATTATTTATGTTCCAAAAGCATTATTAAAGTTCATTACGATTGCTTTAACAAGAAAAAAAAACAAGGGTGAATACAATATACAATAATTCATTAGTACCCACACGCATATAGTTTATTTATGCCTGACATCAATGATTGCAAACACCTCACGACAGTGCCTGACGCAACGCATCAATATTGGCTTTTGAAACGGGAATTGTGCGGTCAATACTGAAAAGGTGCAACTGGCAACCAGATGCATTGCCGTCAACGTGAGTGATGAAGTGCGTATTCACCATAAAAGCACGGTGGCAATGTAACATAAACGGATAGTCAGCAAGCGTCTCCTCTACGTTTTTGAGCGTATTGCGTATTCTTTTCTGTTTGAGTTCTCCGTCAACAAAATACCAGATGCTTAAATAGTTGGCTATCGATTCTATATAAAGAATGTCGGACGGCGATACGGAAAGCGATTCCTTCGACTCGCCAACAATGGCAATGGCATCAATTTTTTCTTCAGCTACCGTTTCAGTCTGCTCAATGGCATCATTGATGGCCATAAGTTCCTGTATCTTGTACTCTTTCATTCGGCTGTTTGTCAGAAACGCCCAATACACGGCTATAAAGACACATAGTGAACAATCTTGCTTGAAATTAACCATATACCATTTAAGAGAAAAATCACCGTCAAGGTCAATCCAAAAATAGAACCACTTGTCGACCCCCCACTGAATTACTGTAAAATACTGACCTACAAAACCTGCAAGCAGAACAATGTCAAAGACATACAAAGGTATCTTTCTTTTTATCTGATAGTTCCAATCTCGTGAATAGTCGCAAGGCAGATTCAGCACATAGGTTGTGACAACTTCGCTGATTACCATTCCAACGAAAATCACCAGACCTTCGCCAAATATCTGCATAAACTTGCCTATTGGCAGTACAGGATTGCTAATGGCATTGTCAAGGCTGAATGGGTCGAGCAGAAAGAACAGGCTGAATCCTGCTCCCAACATTGCATAATCCTTTAATATTTTCTTTGGTATCATCTTCATAACAATGCAAAATTATGCTTTTAGTCCCAATCTACAAATGATTAGGGATGTTTGGAAAAGCAGTCGGGACAGTTGGAAAGTTTCCGAATATCCCGAATGGCTTTGGCATTTATCCCACGTGTTTTTTGCCCCAAAAGCACCCTCTACCTTTGCTCTCGACAAAAACAAAATGATATGAAAAAGATTGCATTGAAACTTATGGTTTGTCTGTCGTTTTACGCACAGGCATCGGCACAAAACATTCAGGGCATTGTCCTTGATGAGAATGAAAACGCAGTTGAATTTGCAACTGTTGCAGTATTTTCAGACACCATTATAATAAGTGGTGCGATAACAGGAAGCGATGGCTCCTTCAGCCTGAATCTGACGCCAAACGTCAATCAGGTGCAATTCTCGATGATAGGCTACAACACAGAGACACTGACTGTTGCGGACCTTTCGGCAAACAAGACCGTTCACCTTCATTCCAACAATGTAATGCTTGATGGCGTAGTTGTGACAGCAAGACTTCCAAAGACCGAAGTGAAGAGCGATGCGGTGGTCACTAACATCACAGGTTCAGTGCTTGAACATTCGGGCAACGCCAACGACGTGATTGCCAAAATTCCTGGAATGATTGCCACCAAAGACGGCCTTGAAGTGATTGGACGTGGCGCACCCGTTTATTACATCAATGGTCGCAAGGTTACCGACGAATCGGAACTGCGCAACCTTATGTCGGAAGAAATCAGGTCGATTGACGTGGTAAGCAATCCGGGTGCGCTGTATGGTGGCAATGTCCGTTGCGTGGTGCGCATCCGCACCATAAAACATCAAGGCGACGGATTCAGTTTTGCATTGACAAGCCAGGCGAAACAGCATTTGTACTCCTGCAACGATTTTGAGCCGTCGTGGTCGGTCCTGGACCTGAACTACCGCAAAAACGGATGGGATTTTTTTGGCAAAGTGGTATATTGGAACCAACGCAACTATCAATACAGCGACATAAACGACGGCACACACACATTGAGCAATGGCGTTCCGACTACGCACATTGAAAAAGGCATCATCGACTATGTCAGCCATACCGCAGGCTTTCAATACATTGGCGGTGCCAACTGGCAGATAAACGACAACCATTCGCTCGGATTCAAGATAAACATGGACAAGAACAACATTGGGAAATACGATACACGGTTCAATACAGACGTGATTATTGACGGCTACATTGACGACCATTTGGATTCATACAGCCACGCCACTAACCCGTACAACGGTCAATGGCTCGGCAACCTTTACTACGACGGCAACATTGGCAAACTCAACGTCAATTTCAACGCCGACTTTGTCGATGGACGTGTCGGCACCGAAACCGACACAAAGGAATCGAGTTGGAAGACTCCTGTTGAACTGTCGTCTTCAACAAAGGCGAGGACAGACCTTGGCGCAGGCAAACTTGTTCTTTCGTATCCTGTCGGAAATGGCAAGATTGAAGCAGGAACAGAGGAAACGTACGTTGTGGCAAGTCAAAAATATAATATCACTAAAAGTGAAATTCCGTCAGCCGACGCATCACTCACCGACAACACAATGGCGGGTTTTGCGCAATACTCGTCGACGCTTGCTTTTGGGCAGATAAGCGCAGGACTACGGTTTGAACACGCTGATATGCATTACTATGATTACCTGACCAGTGCCAACAGCATCGAACGCCACCAAAACGACTGGTTTCCTTCATTCAGTTTTGCATCGGCATTAGGACCTGTGAAATACTCGCTTACGTACACTGGCAAGACCGTACGCCCTGCCTACAATATGTTGAGCAACGAAATAATGTACGACAACCGATACGCCTATCAGTGCGGTGACCCTACACTCGAGAACGAGAGGCGCAGGACACTGTCGCTCAATGCCAACTGGCAATGGCTCACATTAAGTTCAAACTATGAAGTGGTGAAGAAATGCATCGTTCAGTGGGGCTCTCCGTATGGCGTTGACGGCATTGTAATGATAAGCTACACAAACCTCGACAAACCTGTCAAGCATCTCTCCTTTTTCATAAATGCATCACCGTCAGTAGGATTTTGGTATCCGAACTACACCATTGGACTGCAAAAGCAATTCCTTAAAATGACCGTTGACGACCTTGTAGCACCCGTAGGAAAGCGCAGTCTATCACTTAGCAAACCATTGTACTTTATTCAGTTAAACAATGCATTCCGTTTCGGACGCAGTTGGATTGTAGAAGCCAATTATGAATACAAGAGCCCGCTTTGCCAGGATATATACAATATCTGCGAACCACTTCAGAATGTGGAAGTCAGTGTACAGAAATCATTTCTTAAAGGTGATGCCTTTACCATTCGCCTGGCTGGTTCCGATTTGCTGAACACGAACATTCAGCACATCAAGGTTGATTATGGCAGTTTCACAATCGACCAAAAGAACGACTTCCGCGGACCTTGCATCACTCTACGACTTTCATACCGATTCAACAGCGCCAACAACAAATATAAAGGCACAGGCGCAGGCCAGGATGCAAAAAGCAGAATGTGACAAATTGTGTAAAACCATTCTCAAGAATTTTCAAAAAACTATTTCGCTCAATATGGTAAATTCAGACAATTGACAACGGAAGTTTAACCGGCGACTTTCACTTTGCAAACATCGAATCGTTGGCAAATAATATCGATTTTGAGCAATGCAATATTATATATGTGAATATATTGGCGTCTTGAAAAGATACATTAATAAAAGCGATATGAAAAAAGCAAGACTAATTTTAGCGTGCGCAGTTGCCATGACAATGACATCATGCGCAAACGAGACGCCAACCAACAACCCCTCGTTAAAGCCAGAACCTGGCAAAACCCGCAACCTGTTGCTTGAAGCAGGCTACTCTCAAGAGCAAATTGACACCAAACTGAACGAGACATTCTACAATCTGTTTGAAGGTCCTAACAAAATCTATTTTGAAGTTGAAGACTCAATGGCCTACATTTCCGACATCAAGAACCACGATGTCCGCAGAAAACGGCACAGTGGCAGGCGCAGGCACATACAATTATGGCGATACAATCACCATTTCTGCCACATCAAATACAGGGTATTATTTCACACAATGGAGTGACGGCAATACTGAAAATCCACGGAATGTGGTTGTCTCTTGTGACACAAGTTTGACTGCCATTTTTGCAATTAACTCTTATTCAATCACATTGTCCGCAGAAAACGGCACAGTGTCAGGCGCAGGCACATACAACTATGGCGATACAATCAGCATTTCAGCCACACCAAACGAAGGCTATCATTTCACACAATGGAGTGACGGCAATACGGAAAATCCACGTACAATAACCGTATCGGAAGATTTGGAATTGCAGGCATTGTTTGAAATGAACACTGACATTGCATCTTCCGCTGTCACCGCTGTCAACATCTATGCACACCATAACGTCATAGTTGTAGAAAACGCCACAGCCGACATCTACGTTTACGATGCAATGGGTCGCCTTGTGGCTCGCCGTGCAACTTGCCAATCGGCTGAAATTGCAATCAGTCGTCAAGGTATTTACCTTGTCAAGGTTGGCAGTGAGGCGAAACGAGTAAGCGTTTTAGGCAATTGATAGTTCGAAATTCAGATTTCAGAATTTAGAATTCAGAATAAAAGGCAATGGACTTTGTGTCTGTTGCCTTTTTTATTTGGGATGTATTTAAGGTGGGTTCTATAAATTGATTTCGAGAGATTTTTGAATTTTTATCGAGTA
>CALABN010000324.1 GCA_937885735.1 uncultured Bacteroidota bacterium
AACAAAATAACAGTTCAACTCTATAATATTGTGAATATGAAAAATTTAAAAACAGCAATCTCGATATTGGCAATAGCATCATTTTTTGCAAGTTGCAATAAAACGACTAAAAACATTGAAGCATTTACCGACAATGAATGGTACCTTGATTCATCTTTGATAATCCGAAACGATTCTGCATTCTCATATTCAAAATATGATACAGTATCAGGACAATATTCAAATCCGCAGTTGATTCCGTTAAAACTCACCGACTCAACAATGATTATTTCAAGATACCAAACCACTGGTGAGTATGACAGCAATCACACATATCACATAACTGGTTGCGTTCTTGAAACAGACACTGTCCTATACGATATAAAATACATAAACAAGAGAGCAAAACTCATTCTCTATGCTGACCCATTCCCAATCATACTTCAATCGAAGAACAAGATTCACGTAGAAGAGACCAATAACTTCAAATCTGTAAAATTCGCACTCTCCGACTTCTCAATAGGCGACCAAATCGACCGTTCGCTTTTGAAAACAATTGGCGTCTATAACTATCCAAACTATACCATTGAAGACTGCGAATTTGTAAACGACAAGAACTTAAGTTTCAGAATCATAGGATACAACCATATTTTTTCGATTGAACGAAAGAAAATTGAAGATTACCAGACGAAGGAAATAATGAGCGTTGTTACCGACAAACTCGGCTGTGCGCCTGAATACAAGCCAATGCGCCAATGGGCAAAGGACAGCGACTATGAACAGGAATTTTACCGTTGGACAACCAATGGGGTTCGCATTGAGTTATCACGAAGCAAATACATTGGCAACGATTCATATAAAACACTGATAAACAACAAAAACTGGAACTTGTCGTATGACGACGTAGTTCTTCAGGCCATACTTGTAGAGACATACAAGAACAGCAAACCTCAATCGTCAATAATCAATTAATGAAACGTTTAGCAAATATCTTACTGTTAGGATTTGTACTTTCATCGTGCAACAACGACAACGAGTCTGAATCAACCCTAAATATGATGGCAGCCGGCAAGTGGAACTTGAGCGGCATCATTACGGACTACACTGACAGTACAGGTCACACTTCAACTATCAACGTGTTCGACTTGGCGCAATGTCCTGAGTGTATAAAAGACGACGAAATTGAGATTTTCAGCAATGGCGAATACGAGATTTCACTCGGCGAACTGAGATGCAATAAGAATACAAACATATTCAAGTTTCCACACGAAGGTGTCTGGATTTTTTCTGATGATGAAGAACAGATAACACTTAATCCAGACACTCCCGATTCAACCACAATGGATATAAACGTTTTAACTGAATCGGAATTAAGAATGACATATTACGACACCATTCCTCAATTATTGTTCAAGAACGACTCGGGAATACACGCAATAACCATTCTTTACCTTCATTAAATTAATCAACTAAGGGGAAACAGGCTTCTACCAAAAATCTGTCAAATTCATTTTTACATTAACCAAATGTAAAAAACATATTGACGATAAACGTGGTAACTGTGGTAACAATGACGCCAACAGCCTTTGACAAGTAAAAATTGACACGTGCCTTGTCATTCAAAAGCCAAATAGTAATAGTGCTCAATGCCAAACCCATTGCTGAAACACATAAATAATGTAGATATTCAGCCAATATTTCAGGGTTTGTGCTATGAAACGTCCAAATGCGGTTTAAAGCCCAATTGCTTGTTGCCGCAACAGTAAAACCCAATGTATTTGATATATATTTATTAATCTTCAGTTTTTCCTTGCATAGAAAGGTCAAGCCAAAGTCAAAGACAAGGCCTAACACGCCTACCAAACTGAACTTAATAAAAGTCAACAATATCATCTGAAGAGTGGTATGAATCGGCATCAAAGGTAGTAAAAATACGCAATGGCAATATGTTGTTACAAATATTTTTTTGTAAAATTTCGTACAAGAAACAAACCGAAAAAATACTCCCCAAAAAAATACGAATTGCTTTATTCATCCATACATCAAAATGAGTTAATGCAACAAATTGCAACATTTGTGCAATTATTTTAATTTCCTAACTAACAATTCATTACACAGTACAATTGCATTTAAACAAGTGTTTTTTCAAAAAATTGCACACGCAAACAGTAATTTTGCTATATTGAGATTTTCAGACAAAAATGTAAAACATATAGTAATGAACGATTTATCAATACTTTCACCATCAAACGTATGGCAACAGTTCAGCGAAATTTGCAAAATTCCGCGTCCATCGAAGAAGGAAGGCAAAATGATTGAATACCTTCTCGACTTTGGCAAAAGGCACAACCTTGAAACCTTGCGCGATGCTACGGGAAACGTTGTAATAAAGAAGCCTGCAACCAAAGGGTTCGAGGACAAGCCTACAATTGTCCTGCAGAGCCATATAGATATGGTGTGCGAGAAGACTGCCGACTCAAGCCACGACTTCGAACACGATGCCATTGAACCAATTATCGACGGCGAATGGGTTCACGCGAACAATACCACTCTTG
>CALABN010000325.1 GCA_937885735.1 uncultured Bacteroidota bacterium
GTGGGTGAATCTGCCGGTTCATTCTCTGTTTCTGTACTCATGTGCTCTCCTCTTTCTAAGGATAACATTGCCGGTGCCATGCTGTCGTCAGGTGCTGAGGTATTGCCTTACAACGCTTCGACGCTGGCCGAGGCCGAGCAGTCGATAAAAGAGATTACCGACTGGGCCAACCTGAAGACCGCCGAGGATCTCCGCAAGGCCAGGCTGAAAACGGTTCTGTATCCTTCCGGTGTTCTCAGTCTTTATGCTGCCACACACAACCCCAAGGTCAAGGAAGAAGCACGCCGGAATTCCATTCCGGAATTTATGCGGTTCAACATCGTGGAAAATGAGGTCAGAAATGTCATTTGAAACCATTCAAAAAGAAAACCTGGACAGCCTTTTGCGGGAAGTGGGTAAGGAGTACCGCAAACTGGTCGGGAAAAACATGCCCGCGGAGATGATATTGGTAGGTGGCGCTGCGGTAATATGCAACTATGGGTTCCGGGATATGACAACGGATATTGATGCGTTGATTATGGCATCCGATGCAATGAAGGAGGCAATTCGTCACGTGGGGGATCGGCTTCACCTCCCGTTTGGCTGGTTAAATGATGATTTTCGAAGAACAGAATCTTTCTCGCCGAAGCTCAGAGAAATATCGGTTTATTATAAGTCCTATTACGGAGTTCTTTCTGTTCGGACAGTGGCGGCGGAATATCTTGTCGCTATGAAGATAAAATCCGGAAGAAAATACAAGAATTCTTGATTTTTTAAACTTTTCGCAAACCAAAGCCGGAAGAGCGGCATTCATTGCCCATGTTGCCCACTCATTTCCGTCTGTTCCGAATTTTTTTCCTGCCATATAAATAATATTTTCAATTAAGGTTAACTTCTACTTCAGAAGCAAGAGAAAAAAGTTCTGAATTTGCAATCAGCTTTTTCAACAAATTTCATGATAACAATTATGGACCTGAAGTTTTACCTTCAGGATCTGATTATGTTGAATCCTGGATTGAAAATCATGATTCAGTTCCAAAAGGTTTATTTATTGTTCATGATGATGACTTTTATACAGTTATTGATAATACCGAAGGTGAATGCTGGACACAAGATTTTAAAACTCTTGATAAGGCCTTAGTATATATGGGGGACCCAAAAATCGATTCTGATACAGTAAGAGAATTATCAGATGAAATGGCTAAAGATAAACTTTCTAGCCTTTTCTCATCTGATTTTATTTCATCGATTGAAAAGAAACTTAATAGTAAAAATAGTGACCCTGAAAAAGATTTTCTGAAAGATGTAGAACTAAAATCTTTTGATATAGCTATTATGAATAAAGTCAATGGAGATTATATTTACATCCAACAAGATGATGAATATGGCTGGGATTATACTTCTTATACAAAAGATTTCAGAGAAATCGATGGTGGTGTAGCCGATGATATCCCTGCTACAAAAGAAACTGATGATATTCGTATAGCTGCAAGAGAAATTGTTAAAAACTTGTATCCTGGAACAAATTTATCCGATTGGACTTCAACAGACGTAGAAGCTCTGCAGTCAAAAGTCGAAGAAGTAGAAGAAGACACTCCTGAAGAAATCGAAGAAGATTACAAAAAACTTCTCGAAGAAATGGGAAAATAAATAAAGTCTTATTCTTTGTAAGGTGTACTGCTTATGTGGTACACCTTATTTTTTTTAACTCCTATATACCGTTTGGTATAGCAATTCCACTAATAAGGCATGAACAGGTTCGTAGGCTGTTATGCCTAGGAAAGTCAAATACCCATTAATTATAGGAGTTGTAATAATTATGGCATTATCTATCTCTGCACAGGTTCAGAATATCTTAAAAGCTTGGTATTCTGACAAAGTAGAAAACTTACTTTTCCGCAATGATCCAGCAATCAAAATGATTGATAAGGTTCGTGTTGAAGGTAAAGAACAGGGTAGCGCTTGTCGCCTGATGTCTCGTATTCGGCAGGGGTGTAAACCATTGCGCGACGGAATTTCTTTTGTGTCTCTGAATAGTATTGAACAGAGCGTACTTGTCCGTGTGGCACTTGTGCTGGACGATAGTAGTCGCCTTCGCTTCCTTCAGGAATTTCTATGCCACCAGCCGCACGGCTGCAACCAAAGTATGCTGTTGTTTGTGGGTCAATGACTGAAATGCCGTCAGCAATAAGGAAATAATAGTGGAAACCAACGGGTAGAGAGTCTGTAATGACGCAGAAATTGCCTTCTGCATCCTTTTTCATTTCGAACTTCTTGCTGCAGATATCGACAGTCAATGCAGAAGTGTTTGGCAATTTGTACTTGAAGTAAACGCGATTGTGGCTGTCAACTCGTGGAAACTCTGCGCCAGGAATGTTGGTTGTGGCGGCTTGTGTGTTTTTCATCAGTTCGTCAACATTGCTGAAGACGTCAGTGTCTTGTGCCGATGCCATAAATGGAAATGCAAAGGCGATTGCTAAAAGAAATTTTTTCATTTTTTTTAATATTAATGTGTTTTACATCCAATGATGCAAACATAACAAATAGGTTTTTTACGGCAATTTTTATAAATATTGAAAATGTCCAAGTTCATGCCCGGCATATTGGCGTTTGTAGATTTAATTTTTTCGGCTGATGAATTTGATGCGTGAAATGACAAAAAAAACAGGCACCGTTGCCAGTGCCTGTTTCTGTGATGTTTTTATTACTTGTTACTTAATTGCTTCCCTGATTGTCGCATTAAGTGCATGGACATCGGTCAAGTTTCCGCCAGGCCATACTACCCAGTACAAACCACATTCTCCGTCATCGTCTTTCAGTTCTAGCATATATTTTATATCGCCTAAACGGCAGGAGAATGATTGCTCACCAAGTTTCTTTAATATAAGTCGTTGCCCTGGACAAATGGCTTCAATTACATCTACCGATGAGCAGATGATTCCGATTCCCCAGTTGTCCATACGTTCTATGGTGCCAGAATCTGAAACGTATGTCATTTCGCCTTCGGCATAATAGTTGAACGATACCAATGCGTCGTCGCTGTATCCGTTAAATTCCGATGCGTCAATGAAACTGTCATCAACCTTTATCTCGTGTTCCTCGCCATATTTGATTGCTTTTTGGAATGTGACGCTTGTTACGACTAGTTCGCAAGGCAGTTTGCTCATGACATAAAATTCCAGAACGTGTGATTTCCCAACAGAATCAAGGTCGACACGCAGTGTTGCCTGCCCGTTGACTATAGGTGCCGATGATGAAGATATTACTTCGTTATTGGTATATCTTGCGTTCAGGTAAAGTGTGGTGGAGTCGCAGATAATGCTGTCAAGAGTAATCACAATTTGGTCATATGCGCTAAAATCGGCAGATGGCTTGATGCTGTCGTCGCCATATTGCCAACCCCAACCCGACCAATCGCCAGTATAGTAAACATGGTGGTTTATAGAGTCGTAGTGACTACGCCAGGTAAGATTGGCTTCGTCGAGATTCATTGTAAGTTTGCTGTTATCTTGCGGTTGTGTGCAGGCAAATGCAAGTAATCCTAACAAGGAAATACCGAGTGTGTTTAAGGCTTTCATATTTTTCCTTTTTTATCGTTAGTGCTTTCTACGATGAATTGAAATATTTTGTTACTAAAATGTTGCACTTTTTTTCAAAAAAATGTGTGCCGTTATTGCTTGTATGGTTTTATGTTGATGGTGTGTATGTTATAAACGTTATGTATAATAAATGCAGGTATGCGGAATTCCGAAAACCTGCATTTATTTGAAATAATCCATAAATCTATTTAATCACTTCCTTTATAGTCACGTCAAGAGGGTTAACTTCAGTTAGGTTTCCGCCTGTCCAAACAACCCAGTACAGGCCTTGCTCGCCGTCATCATCCTTGAGGTCGAGCATATAGCGAATGTCGCCCAGATGGCATGTGAATGCTTGCTTGCCTATTGTTTTTACCATTATACGCTGTCCTGGGCATATGGCTTCAATGACGTCGACTGCCGAGCAAATCACGCCAATGCCCCAGTTGTTCATTACCTCAACAGTACCCGAGTCGGAGACGAATGTCATTTCGCCTTTTGTCTCATAGTTGAACGATACGAATGCGTCATCGCTGTAGCCGTCGAATTCAGAGGCTTCGATGTAACTGTCAACAACCTTTATCTGCTTTTCAGGACCGTATTGTTTTTCCTTGCTGAAAGTTATGTCTTTTACGGTCATCTCGCAGGCGCGCTTGCTCATCACGAATACTTGTTCGATGCTCGATTTTGCAACGGAGTCGAGTGCCAGCCGAAGTGTGACCTTGCCGTTTACTATAGGTGCCGATGCTGATGAAGTGACGTCTGACGATGAGTATTTGACATTAAGGTAGAGTGTTGTTGTGTCGGTTGAAATGTTCTCGATAACTGCGGTCAGTTCGTCATAGTCACTGAAGTCTTTTGCTGTGGCAATGCTGTCGTTGCCGAATTCCCAGCCCCAACTTGTCCATCGGTTAAGATATGTCACTCTATGGGTTGCAGTGTCGTATTCACTGTCGTTCAGTAGGTTGGCATTGCCAAGGTTTAATGTGTAACTGGTTGGTTGTTGCTGATTGTTGCAAGATATGGCAATTAGGCATATTGCCGATAAAATGAATAGGTTAAAGTTCTTCATAATGTCAATATTTATATAACAATAAATAGTGTTGGTCAATGTGACATAACAAATTTATCAATATTCCTGTTTGTTGTAGTGTTGAAATGTATGATAAAAATCAATCTTTTTTCAGTGATTGCAGTGCTTTTGCTGGTTTTATCTTGTTGCCCCCTGGCGTGTTTTTGTCTATTGCAAGATACGTGTCGTTATCAAATAATAAGGCTGAACCCGATTTCGGATTCAGCCTTTTGTTTTGCAGGGAGAATTGCTCTATAAGGCTTATTTGAACAATCTTTGTGCAAAGAGGAACAAGTCTTCGCGCCATACAGGCCAAGTGTGTCCGCCTTCTTTTGAGTCGTAGAATTCGTACTTGATGCCCATCTTGTTGAGTTTCTCCATCATTACCTTACAGTTGTTGTAGGCGATGTCGGTTGAACTGCCTTGTGCAAGCCACAGTAACTTGATGTTGCTGTTGAACTTGTCTTTGTTTGCCTCAAGGTATGCATAGCATTTTGAACCTGGGTCGTTGGGGTTGTTGCCACTATTTGCGAACCAGCCTGAACTGAATACGCCAAGATATGAGAAGAAGTCGTTGTGTGGCATTCCTACGTGCATTGTGTAGAGTCCGCCCATTGAAAGTCCAGCCAAGGCGCGCATTTCAGGGCGTGCATCAACGCGGTAGTTCTTTTCAACGAAAGGAACTATGTTGTCCATAATCTCTTTTTCGATGTCGTCGTAGCCACCAACGTTTGCGTCGAGGCTGACAAGAATCATAGGCACGGCTTTGCCTTCTGATGCAAGGTTGTCAAGAATGATGTTGCCACGTCCTTGGTTGACCCAGCCTCTGCAATCCTCACCACCGCCGTGGATGATGTAGAATACAGGGTATTTCTTATCGATATTCTGGTCGTAGCCTGCAGGTGTGTAGACGTACATTGTGCGCCAACTATTGGTGACGTTAGAAAAGTAGTTTTCCGTGCGTACGCAACCGTGCGGAACATCTTTTATCTGGTATTGCTCTCCGCCTTCAAGGTAAGGCACTTCAACGCAACTCATCATTCGTCCGCAACCAAAGAATGTCTCGCTTCCTGGGTCGTTTACTGATACGCCATCGACAATCAGGCTGTAGTATTGGATGCCACTTACAATGCGCTCGGTCTTGCCCGACCATACGCCCTTGTCGTCTTTTGTCATATCGTATTTCTTTCCGCAGATATCGACCTGAACCTTGTTGGCCTCAGGTGCCCTTAGTTGAAATTCGATTGTGTTGTCGGGGTAGATTGCTGGATATTTGCTACCCTGGATGTTTGTCGTGGCTGGCGTCTGTGCCACTGCAGTTGCGCATAGTGCCAATGCTGGCAATAGTTGCAAGGTCTTGATTAGGTTGTTCATCTTGTTTGTTAAGGTTTAATATGTAATGCTTTTTTTGTTGTGCATAATATGCAAATATAAATAAGTATCGGATACTTTATTATGGGCTTTATGCATTCCCCGATAAATAAAAAATCAAATAATTATATTCTTCATCCTCTTGGATTTTTGTTGTCATCTGGCTGATTTGCTTCGCGATTCTTTCTTGGGCTCGGCAATGTTTGAACAAACTGGGCGTTGCATGCAATTCGGCAATGCGCATTGCGCGGTTGCTTGACGGCTAGTATGTTTTTTTTAGTCTTTAAGGCAACTCACAGGTACAACCATTACGCCATCAGGACGTTTGAGCGCGTAGTCGCCGATGGCGGTAAGAACCATAAGGAACGACGGCTTTTTCATCTTTGTGGTGTCGATTTTGGAAGCAAGCGAAAGAAGGTTTTTAGCACCTTCGTTAATCAGTGTCTCACCGCCGATCTTGATTTCAATTAGCCCGTACTGCCCGTTGTCGAGGTGAATGACGGCATCAGTTTCCAGCCCAGTCTTGTCGCGATAGTGGTAGACATTTCCGTTCAATGCTTCTGCAAAAACTTTCAAGTCGCGGATGCACATTGTTTCAAACAGGAACCCAAATGTCTTCAGGTCGCCCATAAGGTCGTTTGGCCCAAGTCCGAGAGAGGCCGTTGCAATCGACGGGTCTACGAAATAGCGGGTGTCGCTTGACCTGATTGCGGTTTTGCTTCTTATGTTCGGATTCCAAGATGCAACATCCTCAATGAGAAATATTTTTTTCAGTGCATTTATGTATGATGCTATGGTGTCTTCGCTGAGCGATGTGCCCTCGTTTTCAACCAAGTCTTGGTATATTGCGGAGATGCTGACTTGCGTTCCTTGGTTTCGCGCGTAACTGCGCAGTAGCCTGCGGGTGAAAGAGGCATCTCGCTTTATGCCGTCAACTTTGCTGATGTCGGTGTTGCAAACCGCGTCGATGTAGTTGTATGGTATTTTTCTTGCCAGTTTTTCCGATAATTTCAATGCTCCAGGCCAACCGCCACGGCACACTAGATAGGCTATCCGTTGGAGGTCGGTTGGGATGGAATGGCATACATCGGGTGCAGAACCGTCAAACAGGGCCTTTATGCTTATGGCGCCGTTGGAATCGCCTGATTCCCACAGCGACATTGGCCTCATCTTTACCCAGGCGAATCTTCCTGCGCCTGAATGGTATATGTTTGATGTGTCTGCAGGCACCGCCGAGCCAGTGAATATGAATTGGCCTACTTGTTTGCGTCGGTCGACAATGAAACGAGCAACATCCCATAGTTTTGGCGCCATTTGCCATTCGTCAACAAGGCGTGGCGTGTCACCTTCAAGCAGAAACGAGGGTTGCGAGTCGGCCATTTGCAGATTGAATGCCTCTTGCTCAGGGTCGTTCATATACAATATGCTTCCAGCGTGTTGTTCGGCAGAAGTCGTTTTTCCGCACCATTTTGTGCCTTCAATGAGTACTGCTCCCATACAACTTAATTGTTCTTTTATTTGTGTGTCTGCAACCCTGTTTTTGTATTCCATTTTTGCTTTGTTTTATTATTGGTTGCAAATGTATATAACTTATTATTATTTAGCAAATAAAATAATTTCATTCACCAAGTTGGACGCATTTCATTCACCAAGTTGGACGCATTTCATTCACCAAGTTGGACGTATTTCATTCACCAAGTTGGACGCATTTTATTCACCAAGTTGGCTGTGAAAGACGGTGCTTGGAATTTCTTGTTTTGGTTGCGCGTTTTGTATTTGCGAAGTTTATGAAGATTGTCAAGATTCCGAAAAAAGGACGTTGCCTAATGGCAAACGTCCTATGCAATTGGGCAAATCCAGTTTGCCCGTGTTTTATGTTGGTGCGAGCACCGTTTCAGAATCTTACTGTCAGTTCCTCGCCATTGTATTCGATGCGTTTTTGAGTCTTGCTGTCGGCCAATACGATGTTAAAGGCGCGATTATCCAACATTCCGCGGAATTGTCCGTCGCGTTTGCCAATGGTCAGGGTTTTAGAGGAGTCGTCCCACGAGAATCCTATTTTGGAAAATTCGCCTTGCTTGTAGTTGTTATTGTCGCCCTCGTCCTCGTATAGCACGAATTCCGCATCGGCATTCGGGAAAATGACTATGTCGAGTTCGGAGGCATCGTAATAGTCGGTAGATTGAATGACCTTGCCTTGCGGTATTATGCTTCCTGCTTTGACAAACACGGGTATGTTCTCGATGCTGACGGGCACGTTTATGTCCTTTCCGCCGTCGGTATGTTCAAGTGTGTGGAAGTTGTACCATCCGCCTTCGGTTTTTGGGAGATAAATGTTTGTGCTTGTGCATTTTGGTTCTATGATTGGACATACGAGCAATGCGGGGCCGAACATATATTCGGTTTGTTGAGCCAATGCCGTGTCATCGTTGCTGAAGTCCATCACCAGCGGGCGCATCAGTGTGCCACCCTGATTGGTTATTACTGATGCTTGCGAGTAGATGTATGGTAACATCCTGTAGCGCAGGTTGATGGCGTTTGTGGCAATGCGTTCGGTCTCTTTGCCGTAGCGCCATATTTCGGTGTCGCTCATATAGCCGTGGACGCGCATCATAGGCAGGAAGGTGGCAGTCTGAATCCAACGTAGCATACATTCTTGATAGTCTGCATTTTTGTGTTGGTCGAACGGACGGAAGAACCCGCCTGCGTCGTAAGTCCACCAAGGGTGTCCTGCCGACATAAGTCCGAGTCCGCCAATTATCTGTCGGCGAAGCGTTTCCCAATCGTTGCCTACATCGCCCGACCAAACTGCCACGCCATACTTTTGTATTCCTTGTGAGGCACTGCGTGTCAGGATGAATGGATGCTCCTGCACTGTCTTCAAACTGTTATATACATTCTCGTTTACTTTCAATGCATAGATATTCCTCACATCTTTTCCATCAATACTATTTCTATTTACACGCCTTCCGTCAAGGTCATCGTTCTCTGGTTCGGTAGCATCCTGCCACCAGGCATCAATGCCAAGTGAGGCAATTCGTTCGAGTTGCGCCTTGCAATAGAAGTCTGCTGCATCCTGATTGAAGAAGTCAACCCAATCGGTTCCATCAATATAATATCCTTTCGACTGCATTTCTTTCCCTAACGGACAATTCTTATCTATCCTTGCCCAAACTGAAAGCATCAACCGGACATCCATCTTATGCAGTTCATCCATCATTTGCTTTGGATTAGGGTAAAACTCTTCATCGAATTGCATAGCGTTCCATCCATGCTTCCCCCACCATTGCCAATCCTGAACAATTACGCTCAAAGTTATGTCTCTTTTCTTAAATTCCTTTGCGGTTTCTATTATTTCCTGCTGCGAATGATAGCGTTCACGGCAATGAATATAGCCGAATGCCCATTCAGGAAGCGCAGGAACTTCGCCGGTCTGATGCCTATACTCTGCAATGACCTCGTCTGCATTTCCCACGAACACAGTATAGTTTATAGATTTTGTTTCCGTTGAACGCCACGTCGTTGTATTGTCAACTTGTCGCCAATAAAGCTTTGGTTTATCGCCACGCACGCCACGAACCTCAATCCTATGCGTTCCTTTTCCAAGTTTTTTAATCGCCGAACTCGTTGGAGGCAGCCATATATTGTTCACGTCAAACACTACTTCTCCGTCAATAGCAAGGTAATGTTTGCGTGCCATCTTCTGTCCTACGTCCAATAGCAACGAGTATTCTCCGTTAACAGGAACATTCAACTCTGCGACAAAGGCACTATATTCCCTACGTTCTTTCTTGTTTCCTCCTGTGCTTGTAGCATTAACAAGTTCCGACTCCCCTACTCTTCCGTCGTTTTCTTTCAGTTCAATTACGTTGTCGGCTGGGTTGAAATCGGTCATTCCATTATTGTTCCACAATAGTCCATACCCTTTGCTCGACAATACAAAAGGTATTGATATCTGTGTATTGACCTGTGTAAGTCGTCGCGTCAAACCTCTTACATTCAAATATCCATCCTGAAACTGTCCAGTACCAAACAAGTATTCATCCTTCTGCGAAACAAACGACTGCTGTCCTTCCTTAATAATATTGCCACAAGTCGCAAGTATTGTCTTTCCCTTTCTGTCCTTGAATGTCAGATTTCCAGTCTTTGGATTATAGATTACGGTCATCTTTTTTGTCTTCCACTCATTGCTCGCATCCGATGATTGAGCATCATACCTTATATTTACTGCCGATTCCGACAGTATCGTCACTACTGGTTTCTGTGCCAAGGCAACGGTCGCAATAGTGAAAAGCAACAAGAAAAACACTATCTTACGCATAATCTTTTTGCAAATTACTTAAACATCCAATAGTCAAAATCAAACAAATCCTTGCCTTCGCCCTTGAAGCAGAAGTATAAGTCGTGCACTCCTTCGGCGCCTTTTACTTTGCAAGATTTTATCACATAGTCGTTTGAAGTGTCTATCTTCAATGTTCCTACAACCTTGCCTTCTTTGCTGTCAAGACGAATTTCTATCGTTGACGCCTTATTGCCCTTCACGTATGCAGAGAACTTCTTTGCTTTTTTACCAAAGTCAACGCCCTTCAGCATCAATGTTTCCTCATCGTCGATATTGCAGATTATTATCTCTCCATTCACGACTTTTGTCTTCAAACCATAGCCCCATGCCATTGTTTCTGCCTGGACTTTCCTGTAAGGATTGAACGTTCCGACCTGTTCATTCACATTATCTATCCAATAAGGAACTTCCTGAATAGTGCCATCAGCATTGTATTTCATCTCTGCAAACGATACACTCCTACGCTCATGATGTGTCGGGGTTTCTATTCTCAGCAGGTCATAGTTCAGTCCAAACACATAACTCTTGCCCTTGAAATCAATGATGCCAGGGTGATTTCCACGTGTGCGAGGCGTATGATTCATTATATGTCCCTTGTATTCCCATGGTCCTTCTGGCTTAGTGCTCATAGCATAACCGATTCCTTCAGGGCAGCATGTCGATGCAAATGCAAGATAATAATGCCCATTACGCTTGTAGAACCACGGTCCTTCCTGGTAATCTTCTATATGTGGATGCTTCACAATTTCGCCACTATAGGATATCATGTCCTCATTGAGTTTCACATGATAAAGGTCTGGATTGCCCCAATACATATATGTCTGACCGTCATCGTCGATAAAAACCGTTGGGTCTATATCGTTCCAATGCTCACGTTGCCACACAAGAGCATGACCGAGAGGGTCTTTGAATGGTCCGTATGGTGTGTCGGAAACCAAGACACCGATGCCATTTCCATGTATCGGACAATACATATAGAACTTGCCATTACGCTCAACAACCTGTTCTGCCCATGCTCCATTGGTCTTGTCTATCCACTTAAAGTCCTTCAATGAAGCCACTGCTCCGTGGTCGGTCCAGTTTACCATGTCTGTACTTGAGTATAAAAGCCAGTCGTACATCTTGAATCCATCGGCATCATCCTCGTCGTGTGTGGTGTAGAGGAATACTGTGTCGTTATGAACCATAGGCGCAGGATCGGCCGTGTATTTCGTTTGAACTACTGGATTTTGTGCCATGCACATCTGTGCTGCAAGCAATGACAGTGCAAAAATAACTTGTTTTTTCATTTTCGTGAATGTATTTTATGTTTATTATTCTGTGAATTTAATGAATGGAATGCTGCCGTCTTTGTTGTACTTGAAGCGCTCCATACACGCTGAACGATTGAATCCGCCGCCTCGGGTATTGCGTAGATTCAGTTTTCCGTTATGGTAGAATATCAAGTCCTTACCCTTGAACCTAACAATTCCGCCATGTATCGTAAAGCTGTTTTCTGCTTCTCCGAGTATCTTTCCACGGTATTTCCACGGTCCGTTGATGCTCTTCGATGTTGAATATGCCATGTGTTCCGGCACTCCTCCAGCGGCATACATCAGGTAATATGTGCCTTTACGTTTGAATACCCAAGGGGCTTCTTCGTAGTTTGTCTTCCATATCGTGTCCCGAACTTGCCAGTCGAATTTCCTTTTCTGAGGGCCAAAAGCACTCTCATCCTTCGTGTTCACCTCTGTAATCTCACTTCCAAGACTCACCATGTCTTCGTTCAACTTTGCATACCATAGTGCATTGTTGCCCCAGAACAGGTATGCTTGTCCGTCGTCGTCAATGAATACCGTCGGGTCGATATAGCCCCAATTTCCTGGAACCAACGGCTTTCCTATCGGGTCAACGTATGGTCCTTCGGGCTTATCTGCCATTGCTACACCTATGCCTTGAATATGTCGCTCCTGGTCGGTAGCCGTAACGTAGGCATACCATTTGCCGTTTCTTTCTATCAACTGACCTGCCCAAGCGTCGTCGCCTTGCTTTGCCCACTTGAAAATCGTGAGGTCAAATATGACGCCATGCGACTTCCAATTCACCAAATCCTCCGTTTCGTACAGCAGCCACTCCTTCATGTGGAAGTAATCATTAGGCTTGTCTTCGTCGTGATCGGTGAATAGATAGAGTTTATTTCCGTGCACGTATGGCGCAGGGTCTGGCGTATAATGGTCGCGAATGATTGGATTCTGTGCCGAAAGCATCATTGTTGCAAATGACACAAGAATGATTGTTGCAATTCGTTTCATGCTATCTGTTTTTTTAGGTCTTATTTAATAATGTGTGCAAAGTTAATACAAATATCAGTATTTCGTATATGAAAAGTTGCAAAATTTAGTTTTTATTTCGTTTCAATATGTTTCATCGACTGCGCTATCGGGTAATAACATAAAAAAAGCGACTGCTTTCACAAGCTATCGCTTCATATAAATAGGTATTAGTTTTTTAAAGGTATAAAGATTGTTTTCAGGATAACTGATGCAAAGGTAAGGGTTTATTTTGTTTCAAACAAACTTTTTGCAAAGTATTTTTCCTTGCCTGATTTTGTGTGCCCACACATAAACAATCTTTAACAAATGCATATAATTTGCATCAATGATTACTTGAAAAATCCAGAATTTAAGGGATTTTCAGTCAAGCCTGATCATTATGATGCCTCGGAATAGCGTTTATACAGGCGCAATGAAACGATTGTGCTGACTGCTGTGAGAGCTATGCCGACTATCCAATAGGCATAATCCTCGAAGAAAAGAGTGACTGCGTATGCTGCAATGCCCATTGTGATGAGCACGGATGATATCAAGACCACACGCGAAGAAAGCGTCACCTTATATTTATAGTGGTAGAAAATGACCACAGCCACACAGTTCAACAGGTGTGAAGCAAACAAAGCAACGCCCGTGCCGACCAATCCCCACAGCTGATAACCATATACAACCATCAGCACAAAGACCAAATCATATATCACTTCGACCACAAGGAACGTCAGCGAGTCGCCTTTTGCCAATGGCACATACTCGATTGGAAGGTCTATGGCGTGGAAAAACATTGCGAGGATTGCCACTTGTGCCATTGGGGTTACAGCGACAAACTTGCTGCTGAACAGCAATGGAATTGCCACTGGCAGGCCTATTATGAGTGCCACAAGCATTGGTCCGACTATGAGGAGCGACACTTCTATCTGATGGTTTATCGTCACATTCATGCCTGGAATGTCGTGCTGAAGTGCCGACAATCGTGGGAAGAAGTCGGTCTCCATAGCCGCAAACACCATGCCGGCATACGTTACACATATCATGTAACCAGCGTTATAAAGTCCCACAACGTCAAGGCTTGCCACGTTGTTCAAGTATGATCGCACGAACATTTCAGCACAACTGCCGCCTATTCCAGCCAGTGTGAAGAAGATTCCTATGCGTATCATTTCGAGTCCATCGGCGAAAAACTTTTCTTTCCCGCGCCTTAACGGATAGAACCTATACGAGTAAGATGCCGTGACAACACACGCAGCAAGTGCCACAAGATTCAATGAAGGCACGATACCTTTCTGCTCAAAGAAGTAGAGAAGTGGTATGGAAATTATCAGCGCAAGCACTACGTTTATCACCGACACCTCTGCCAAAGCCTTCAGCCGTCGTGTGCCTTTGAGTATGGCAAGTTCTCCGCCTGTTATTGCCGTGAGGAATACCACCGGCGAAAGCAACATGAAGTGGCGCGTATGGTCACCCCAGCTGAAAGTCCATTGGTTTAACAGTGGTGCCATGACGATGCACAAGAATGCACCGACGAATGCTGCAAGCAGGCTCCACGAGCGAATGACCTTTATATAGTGGTTGAGTTTTGCCTTGTCGCTGTGCTCATAGTAATCTGAAATCTGCCGCACGGCACTGAACGATATGCCGAAATTTGTGCTGTCGGAGAGTAATTTGATTGTGGAGTTCAAAAGCGATACAAAACCGAATCCATTAGGTCCGAGTATGACGGAGACGAGTTTGTTGCGCACAAGACCTACAAGTATATTTATCACCTGCACGCCACCAAAAAGTCCCGTGTATTTCAAGATGCTGTTATAGCTGCTTCCTTGTTTTGTATTGCTCGTTTCTTTCATTATTATATATATTGAACGACAATTGTACGGTTTTATTGAGTAATGCCCAACAAAAATTTTTATTTTTCTGCAGTTCGCATTATGTTTTTCGTGAGGCGAGCGAAAGCGTTGCTTCGGACGAACGCTTAACTCGGAAGAAAACTGCTACAGTTTTCAAGTCAAAACTGCTACAGTTTTCACTCCAAAACTGTAGCAGTTTTTTTTCACCCATAACGGCATCCCCCACAAATCCTAACGCTCAACCGTAAAAACAATACAACTTGTTTTAGTGCATCTACTCAATAAATCTACGAAATTTGCGTTATTAGTATATGAAGTTCAGCATCATCATACCGGTTTATAATGACGACGGCACCCTGCAACGCTGTCTTGACAGTGTACTTTCACAGTCGTTCACCGACTATGAAGTTATCGTTGTTGATGATGGAAGCACAACGCCAATAACCTCAATACCTCGAAATCTCGAAATCTCGAAGTCTCGAAATCTCACAACCTCAAAACCTCAAAACCTCAAAACCCTACGCATAAACCACGCAGGACTGTCAGCCGCACGTAATGCCGGAATACAAGAAGCCAGAGGCGAATGGCTGATATTTATCGATTCTGACGACTGGATTGCCCCACAGACACTCGATGCCCTTGACACTGCAACCAAGCAATACCACGACTGCGACATCATAGAATACCCAGTCATAGTACACGAGGGGGCAAAGGATGAGTATCATCTGAAGTTTGACAACCGCGAATATACCGACCTTCATAACGATTATTGGCTGGGCTGCAAGGCTTATTCGCATTCATACGCATGTAACAAAACCTACCGCAAAAGCCTCTTCGATGAGGTTCAGTTCCCTGTAGGCAAGAAGTTTGAAGATGTCTATACACTGCCTCAACTGCTCGACCACGCCAAGAAAGTGCGTACAATCAGCCAAGGATTATACCATTACGTATGGAACAACAAGGGCATCTGCGCCAAGGCTAACGGTGAAGACCTGTCAGATTTACTGTCGGCTCACGTCAATGTGATGCAGAATTGGGGCTTGGAACAGGCTGAAGGTTTCGCAGAATACTACATGCACGTGCTCAACATACAGCTTGATGTGTATCGTCTTAACTCAAGAATTATGCTGCCAGAATACACGATACGGTGGCACAAGATGGGCATCGCAGCCAGGATAAAGTACCTAATCTACAAGTTTATGGGCTTAAAAACACTTTGCAAGATATGGAAAATCCTCTCATAAGTTTTATAATACCATACTATAATGTGCCCATTCCGCTGCTCGAAGAGTGCGTTGGGAGCATAGAAGAAATCAACGTTTCGCGTGAGATTATCATCGTCAACGATGGTTGCGACGCTGACCTTACGGCATTTGAAGACCGATGTAAGGTACACAGGATAGAGCATGGGGGACCTGCTGGAGCACGAAACTATGCACTTGATGTGGCAGAAGGCGAATACATACAGTTCGTTGACGCTGATGACAAGCTTATCGTTGGCACATATCAATGGATTGTTGACATGTTGAAAAGCGCCAAGCCCGACATGTTCTACTTTGCATTCACGACAGTTGAAGGTAAACATTCGGGCACGAAAGCCTATAAGACGAGCACCGGAACAGAGTATTTACTGAACCATAACATTCGAGGCGCTGCCTGCGATTACGTGTTCCGCCGGTCTATCTTGGGCGAATTAAGGTTCACTGACGGTATTTTCCACGAGGATGAAGAGTTCAATCCTCAACTTATGTTGCTCGCTAAAACGTTCTACTACACAAAATCCTCAGCGTATTACTACAGGAGATTGCCTCATTCAATCATGACTTCGCGCAACGAAGAGCATATTTCAAAGCGACTTAACGACTTCCTTCTCGTGATTTTGAACCTTGAGGAAACAAGCAAGACGTTACGCGACGCCGATGCAAAGTCGGCATTGAGACGAAGAAGAGACCAGCTTTGCATGGATTACCTATATAATATTATAAGGTTAGGACGCCGTCGGGAACTGAAAGAACGCATTCAGGACCTGAAGGAAAACCATCTATTCCCTCTCCCATTAAAGCGATATACATGGAAATATTATGTCGCAGCAATCCTTACACGCCTATGAAAATTCTACTGCTTGGCGAATATAGCAACGTTCACGCCACCCTTGAAAAGGGGTTGAAAGAGTTGGGACACGAGGTGTTACTGGTGTCGAACGGTGATTTCTGGAAAGGATTTCAATGCGACATAAGCCTGATTCGCACATACGGAATGCTTGGCGGAGTGAAATATATGGCACGACTGATGTCACTGTTGCCAAGGCTGAGAGGCTTTGATGTGGTGCAGATTATCAATCCAATGTTTCTCGAACTGAAGGCAGAACGCATATTTCCAATCTACAAATACCTGCGCCGACACAACAAAAGCGTTGTCATGGGTGCTTTTGGAATGGATTACTACTGGGTTAATGAGTGCATCACAAGGATGCCTTTGCGGTACAGCGACTTCAACATTGGCACGGAAATACGCCACGATGCCCCTGCCGAACGTGAATATAAGGATTGGCTCGGCACAGAAAAAGAGCGACTCAACAAGTATATTGCCCACGACTGCGACCGCATAGTCACTGGTTTGTATGAATACGACGTGTGTTATCGCCCGAATTTTCCCGACAAGACAGAGTTTATTCCGTATCCTATTGAGTCAATAAACGTGGAATGTGAGGAAAATCAGAATGGGAGAAAAATAAGATATTTCATTGGCATCAGCAAGAATCGCAGTGCATACAAAGGGACAGATGTAATGTGGCGAGCACTCATCAAACTGCAAAACACATACCCTGACCGCATAGAAATAATAAAGGCAGAGGGCGTCCCATTCAACAAATACTGGAGGTTGATGGAAAAAGCAGACGTGGTTCTCGATCAACTTTACTCTTACACACCGGCAATGAATGGGCTGCTTGCAATGAGCAAAGGCAAGATTCTCGTTGGCGGAGGCGAAGAAGAAAACTACGAAATACTTGGAGAAAAACAGTTGAGACCTATTATAAACGTGCTTCCTAACGAGGAAGACGTCTATAACAAACTAAGGAATCTGGTAATTAATCCAGACAAAATAAACGATTTGAAGGCACAAAGCAAGGAATACATAAGCCGTCATCATGATTATATCAAGGTGGCAAAACGTTACGAAACACTTTACAAGTCAATATTATGTTCACGATAAAAAGATATACAGCCGGCGATAAAACGATATGGAACGATTTTGTTGAAGCATCGAAGAATGGCACTTTCCTCTTGAAACGCGACTATATGGACTACCATAGCGACCGTTTCGAGGACCACTCCTTATTATTATATAATGATATGGGCAAAATTTCGGCACTTCTTCCTGCAAACGAAACCTGCGACAATGGTTGCAAGCAACTGTTTTCACACCAAGGATTGACCTACGGAGGACTTGTACTTTCTACGAAGCATGGAGCAAATGATGTGTTGCAGATGTTTGATGCAATAATTTCATACCTTAAAGGACACGGTTTTTCATCGTTCCATTACAAGCAGATACCGAGCATTTATCATCGTTATCCTTCACAGGAAGACGAATATGCACTTTGGCGTAACGATGCCGTATTGGAGGTTTGCAACATTTCGTCGAGTGTTGCGCTTCATTCAGAGTTGATTCCACGAATCGGTCAAGGGCGAAAATATCGTATTTCATTATGCCGCCGACAAAACTATAACGTAGTCTTTGACTTCCCACTTGGCACATATTGGCCAATGCTTACGTCATGCCTGAAAGTAAGATACGATGCAAAGCCTGTTCATACCTTGCAAGAAATGGAATTGTTACAGGAAAGGTTTCCCGACAACATCAAGTGTGTTGCCGTGACAGATGAGACGGGTGAAGTTTGCGCAGGAACAGTTGTTTATCTTACAAAGAGTGTTGCCCACCTGCAATATTCATGTGCCACACAAAAGGGATACGACAATCATGCCGTTGACTTGCTTTATAGCACTTTACGGGAACATTTCAACAACGACACAACACTGTCATTTTTCGATTTTGGCACATCAAACGAAGAACATGGGAAAGTGCTGAATGCACACCTTTCAGCATATAAGGAAACTTTCGGAGCAAGGGGAATTGCATACAAACAATGGCGAATTGACCTTTGCTGATAAAAAAATTGTAAAAAAATCATACTTTTGTGTGCTTTTTTCATAAAAAAGTATTATATTTGCAACCATTATTCAGGATACATAAGAAAAAATCAATATTATAGTTATATAACGTTACTAAAAACATTTGAAAAATGAAAGAAAAGAAATTTATCACTTGTGATGGTAATGAGGCTGCTGCACATATAAGTTATATGTTCAGTGAAGTGGCTGCCATCTATCCTATCACTCCGTCGTCGCCTATGGCAGAACATGTTGACGAATGGGCTGCACGCGGTCGTAAGAACCTTTGGGGACAGACAGTATCAGTTCAGGAAATGCAATCTGAAGCAGGTGCTGCCGGTGCCGTTCACGGTTCACTTCAGGCTGGTGCACTGACAACAACATTCACAGCTTCGCAGGGTTTGTTGCTCATGATTCCTAACATGTACAAGATTGCCGGTGAGTTGATACCATGTGTATTCGATGTTTCTGCACGTACACTTGCTTCACATTCACTCTGTATCTTTGGCGACCATCAGGATGTAATGGCTTGCCGCCAGACTGGTTTTGCAATGCTTTGCGAAGGTTCAGTACAGGAAGTTATGGATCTTACGGCAGTTGCTCACCTTGCAACACTCAAGACATGCGTTCCTTTCGTAAACTTCTTCGATGGTTTCCGCACATCTCACGAGTATCAGAAGGTTGAACGTCTCGACAACGAAGATATCATGCCACTCGTTGACGAAGCTGATATCAAGCGTTTCCGCGACCGTGCCCTCACTCCTGAGCGTCCGTTGACTCGTGGTACTGCTGAAAACCCTGAGACTTTCTTCACTCATCGTGAGGCTTGCAACAGTTATTATAATAATGTACCAGAGGTCGTAGAAAACTACTTAGGCGAAATCAGCAAGATTACCGGCCGTGAATATCACCTCTTCTCATATTACGGAGCAAAGGATGCAGAGAATATGATAATCCTTATGGGTTCTGCAACTGAGGCTGCACGTGAGGCTATCGACTACCTGAATGCCAATGGCAAGAAGGTTGGTATGATTAGCGTTCACCTTTATCGCCCATTCTCTGTTAAGCATCTGTTGGCTTCTGTTCCTGCAACAGTTAAGCGCATCGCAGTGCTTGATAGAACAAAGGAACCAGGTGCAGAGGGCGAACCTTTGTATCTTGACGTTAAGAGTGCATACTTCGACGTAGAGAATCGTCCGCTCATCGTTGGTGGTCGCTATGGTCTTGGCTCACACGATACAACTCCTGCACAGATTATTTCTGTATTCAACAACCTCGAGTTGCCTGAACCAAAGAACAACTTCACTGTAGGTATCGTTGACGACGTTACATTCACTTCACTTCCTGCTGTTGAAGAAATGGCTCTTGGTGGCGAAGGAATGTTTGAGGCTAAGTTCTATGGTCTTGGTGCTGACGGTACAGTTGGTGCAAACAAGAACTCAGTAAAGATTATCGGTGACAATACCGACAAGCATTGCCAGGCATATTTCTCATACGACTCAAAGAAGTCTGGTGGTTTCACTTGCTCTCACCTTCGTTTTGGTGACACTCCAATACGTTCTACATATCTTGTAAACACTCCTAACTTCGTTGCTTGTCACGTTCAGGCATACCTTAATATGTATGACGTAACTCGCGGTATTCAGCAGAATGGTACATTCTTGTTGAACACAATCTTCGAAGGCGAGGAACTCGTAAACTTCATTCCTAACAAGGTAAAGCGCGTGTTTGCACAGAAGAACATCAAGGTATATTACATCAACGCAACTAAAATTGCTCAGGAAATAGGTCTTGGCAACCGCACAAATACTATCCTCCAGAGTGCATTCTTCCGCATCACAGAGGTTATCCCTGTTGAACTTGCCGTTGAGCAGATGAAGAAATTCATCGTCAAGTCATACGGCAACAAGGGTGAGGACGTAGTAAACAAGAACTACGCTGCTGTTGATCGTGGTGGAGAATATAAGGAACTTGTTGTTGACCCAGCATGGGCAAATCTTGCTGACGATGCAGTTGTTGAGGACGATGCTCCTGAATTCGTAAAGAACATTGTTCGCCCTATCAACGCACAGGCTGGCGACCTTCTCAAGGTTTCTGACTTCGTTAAATATGACACCGTTGATGGTTCATGGCAAGTTGGCACTGCTGCTTACGAGAAGCGTGGCGTTGAAGCATTCGTTCCTGTTTGGAATCCAGAGAACTGTATCCAGTGTAACAAGTGTGCATACGTTTGTCCTCACGCAGCTATCCGTCCTTTCGTACTCGACGACGAAGAACTGAAGGGCTTCAATGGTCCTACTATCGAAATGAAGGCTCCTGCAGCAATGAAGGGCATGCACTTCGTTATCGAAACTTCAGTTATGGACTGTCTTGGTTGCGGTAACTGCGAAGACATCTGTCCAGGCAACCCTAAGACAGGCAAGGCTCTTAAGATGGTTCCGTTCGCAGGCGACGATGAAGAGGCTGCACGCTGGGAATATCTCGTTAAGGAAGTTAAGTCAAAGCAAGGTCTCGTTGATATCAAGCAGAGTCCAAAGAACTCTCAGTTTGCTACTCCACTCTTCGAGTTCTCAGGCGCATGCTCTGGTTGTGGCGAAACTCCATACGTAAAACTTATCTCACAACTCTTCGGTGATCGCGAGATGGTAGCCAATGCAACTGGTTGCTCTTCTATCTACTCTGCATCAATCCCTTCAACTCCATATTGCAAGAACGAAAAGGGTCAGGGCCCTGTATTCAACAATTCATTGTTCGAGGACTTCTGTGAATTCGGTCTCGGTATGGCTCTCGGTAACAAGAAGATGAAAGAACGCATCGTTGGTTTGCTTAACCAGATGATTGAATCAGACAAGACATCTGAGGCTTACAAGGAAGCAGCAAAGGAATGGATTGCCAACAAGGACGATGCTGAAGGCTCAAAGGCTGCTGCAGCAAAACTCAAGCCGCTGATTGCCGAAAGTGCAGCAAAGGGTTGTCCGGTATGTAAGGAACTCCAGACACTCGACCACTATCTCGTTAAGCGTAGCCAGTGGATAATCGGTGGTGACGGTGCTTCATACGACATCGGTTATGGTGGTCTCGACCATGTAATCGCATCAGGCGAAGATGTAAACATCCTCGTTCTCGATACGGAAGTATATTCAAACACAGGTGGACAGTCTTCAAAGGCAACTCCTCTTGGTGCAATCGCACAGTTTGCTGCTCAAGGCAAACGCATCCGTAAGAAAGACCTCGGCATGATTGCCACTACTTACGGCTACGTATATGCTGCCCAGATTGCAATGGGTGCCGACCATGCACAGACTCTCAAGGCTATCCGTGAGGCTGAGGCATACCCAGGCCCATCAATCGTCATCGCTTACGCACCATGTATCAACCACGGCCTCAAGGCTAAGGGCGGCATGGGCAAGAGCCAAGCAGAAGAAGAGAAGGCTGTTGAATGCGGATACTGGCACCTCTGGCGTTACAATCCTGCACTTGCAGCTGAAGGCAAGAACCCATTCTCACTCGACTCTAAGGAACCACAGTGGGATAAGTTCCAAGACTTCCTCATGGGCGAGGTTCGTTATCTCTCTGTAAAGAAGGCATTCCCACAGGAGGCAGACGAACTCTTCAAGGAGGCACAGCGAATGGCTCACTTGCGTTACAACTCATATCTACGCAAGGCAGCCGAAGACTGGTCAGCCGATGCAGAAGTATGATTAAGGTTATAAGGTTTTGAGGTTATAAGGTAAAATCCTTTAACCTCTAAGTTCTAAGCTAAAGCCCTCCAGCTCCCCCAAGGGGCTGGGGCTTTTTTATTCCGAAACACACTTCACCAATCGCAATCTATAGTTCCTAACCTTGCTTCCAGCATTAGAAATTTTAGTTCCCGATGCAAAAGAGAAACTCTTATGCCCTTCGCTACAAAGATAACGGGCATCTTTGCACAGAACTGATGCCTCGTTGTTCAAGAATACACCATTCAGCCGTTCCCACGACACAGACTCTTCACCAAAGTTTTCGCGCAGATATTTTGCCTCATCCTGAGTCGGCACACGCCAGTCTCCCAGCTCCAATTCTTGGTACCCCTTGGTCAGAACACGTACCTGAGCACTATCTTCCGCGTGGTTTGCCGATGGCATATTGCCCCATTCGTAGAGCGAAAGAAGAATGCGTTCTGTCTTTCCACTCTCACTTTGATACTCGCCTACGACAATGTGCCCTCTCCACACATAGCATGTGTCATTATTGTCTGCAGATACCAGGACTTCCGATACGCTGGCTTCAGAGAAGGCAATCTTCTCACACGATAGCAGCATAAAGCCAATAGCAAACAATGTAATCAGACCTATACTATATTTCATCACATATTATATTTTATAGCGTTTCATCAAATCCTCTACCTTTGGTTCGTATGGTATTTCTCCCTCGCGTACCATAGCAATGTATTCGTCTATCATTGCTTCGTATGTATGGCGTATTGCACTGACGGTAACGTGAGAACCACTTTTCTTGGGATGTGAGTATTTCTCAAACGGATAATTCACAAATGAGCAATGTAGGGATGTCATGTAGTTGTAATCGACCTGAAGCAATATAGCCCATCTCATTGTAGTGCTTTTGCGAGGCTTATGCTCTCCTCGCAGATAGCGACCTAATCCGCGCGATGTCATTCTCATGCTTTGGGCAAAGCCTTCAAGCGTGTGATGGTCATCATTTTCCAAATATTGTTTCAAGAACATTCTGAGATTCTGAATTTCAGGTTCGTTGACAAACCTTCTTGTCTTTTCATTTTTCTTTTCCATACGTGCAAAATTAGTAGTATTCATATTGAGGATTGAAAAAAGAATTGTGGTATCTTAGCGCGACGCGATAATATACTACAAACACAATTTCCTAAACTTGCTATTTTGTTGTTACTTTGCCTGTGTGTTAGTTCACATGTTCAACAATTTAATAACAAAACAAATGGAAAACAAAGAAGAAAAAAAGTCTTTTGACCTTCGTGGCGAAAGCAAAGAATTTGCTGTACGCAGCATCAAGTTGTATCAGCATCTGACTGAAAAGGCACAGAAGAAGGAGTACAATCTCTCGAAGCAGTTCCTTATCTCTGGCACAAGGATTGGCGATTTGATTCGTCAGGAAAGTATGCTTGAAGCCTTCCGTTCAGCATCAAGCGCAAAGTATTGGCTTGAAATGCTAACCTCGGGTGGATACCTCGCAAAAAATGAATCAGAGTCAATGCTTACTGATGCCGACCGACTGGTTCGCTATCTCTATGTAATTTCTCATTCTGAATCACGCAAGGAGAAAGGAGGTGAGTTATGATCCGTCAGTCATCATTAGCAACAAAGATAAATGGGATATTAGCACTTCTGATGTACGTCTTGTTACTTTCATCATGCACTAAATCCTTTGTCGAAAATCATACCGAAGTACCAGAACAACTTCACAATGTTACAGTATCCCTGTCAGGCATCGATTTCTCTACAGAAGCGAATACACGGGCTTCCGATGCGTCGGCCACTGACGCAGGCATTACACGCATAGCATTCAAGGTGTTCGATTCAAAAAAAGTTGAACAGGTTAGCATCACTCAAGTTGCTACAGAAGTAGGTGAAGATTTCAATAGTCTCTCTTTTCAACTTCCTGAAGGCACTTATACATTCGTTGCTGTGGCTCATGATGCTACTGGCAATGATGTCGGTTGTGCTACAATCACATCAGCTGAAATAGCTACCCTTCCAGAGAAATTGGTTCCGACTCTTTATAGTAGCGTCAAAGAAGTAACCGTGACGAGTGAAAACAACCAGACGGTCACCATTGATATGGGTAAGCGCATTAATGCGACGCTCCATCTTGTCTCTACTGACTTAGTACCTGCTGATGTGTGGAAAATGGCAATCACAGTTAATGCAGAAGGGACTTTAGTCTCGAATGATAATCTGCTAAAGTTCAATCCTTCCACAGGGTTTGCAATTGGCGACAGGCGCTATAATATAGGACTTCCTGTCATAGTCGGAAATACTATTGATGTTACGGGAAATATACTTTTGCCAGCTGACAGTTACAACTATACAGTTAATATTCGTGTAATAAACACAGCTAACGAGTTTATTGCAGATTATGAGCGAAACTTGACAGATATTAACTTCCAGCGCTCATACATCACCACAGCCACTGGCCAGTATTTTCGATATATAAACACAGGAGTTCTTTCATTCGATATAAACCAAGGTTCATTGGAATACCAGTACTGATAGTATATTTTTAGATTTTAAGATTTTGCGGTTGTGGGTTGAAGCCCCCTCCAGCTCTCCCAAGGGGGAGTGAATTGAACCCTTCATCCCCATTTTGAGGGGACAGAGAGGGGGGCTTCAAACCTTACAACCTTATTACCATACCATCCCTCCCGTTCCACAAGCCACCTTCAAAAAAACTACTACGGGGACATGTTCCATGAAGGATTTTGTTTGAAAAAACGGATGAAAGCGGCGGATTAAGGCGTCGGAATTGTGGACTTGTGCGGTAGGCCGCACAGGGGTGTCTGGTGGGGGTATAAAAAAGTTGTACAACTTTCGCGCGAAAGTTGTACAACATTCAGTTGAAAGTTGT
>CALABN010000326.1 GCA_937885735.1 uncultured Bacteroidota bacterium
ACCATATCGCCACGGCTGAAGAATCCCAAATCGCCACCCTTCATTGCCGAACCCGGGTCTTCAGAATAAAGAACGGCGAGCGTTGCAAAACTTTCACCATTTGCGACACGGGTCTTGAATTCGCGCAAACGCTCCTTGACTCGCAAAATCTCCGTCTCTTCTATCTTTGGATAAACCGACAATTGTTCAATTTCAAACTCGGTTTTTATTTCGGGCAGACTGTCTTTTGGCAATGCCCTGAAGCAGTCGCGGACTTCCTGCGGTGTAACGGTGACGCCTGCCGTAATCTCATCCTCCATAGCCTGTGCAGTAAGTTGTTCCTGCACAATGTCTTTCAGGTATTCACGGATTTCATCAATAGACTGCTTGCGGTATTCCACCAATTTTTCTTCACTGCCTAATTGATCGACATAATAGTCGATACGGCGGTCAACCTCACCCATCACCATGTCGTCCGAAACCTCAACGGTATCAAGAATGGCCTGGTTTACAAGCAGTTTTTGATAAAGGCCCTGTTCCAATATCTCGCAACTTATGTCTTCCCTTGAATAATAGCCTTGTGCCTTGACTTGCTGTTTCTGCGTTTCAATGTCGCTCTTCATCACAACCTGACGGCCAACAATGGCCACCACCTTGTCGAGCACCACGCCTTGTGGCTTTTCGTCCTGCGCCGAACTCGTAGTTGCAAACAGCATCAACGATGCAGAAACGCAGATTGTAAGTTTTTTGATATCAATTAACATAATTCGTAAATCTCTGTTTGTTTACTGCGTCAATATAAATTTTTTGTTCAAGTTCCTTTATCATGTCATTCTTGCGATGATTGAGCAGAATCTCGCGAATCTTGTCCTTGGCAAACACCATCGGCGCCTGCTCGTTGACGTCACGAAACTCACGGACCATGAAATAATAGTTGTAAAGCGAATCCTGGAATTCAGTGTACTTGCCCGACTTTGCAAATGCCACTGGATTTGGAACTGCATCTTCCGGCAATTTTACCACAATGTCGTTCAAATAGCACCACTCGTTGCCAACATCGAAGTCGCGGGCGTTCTTGAAGCAGAATTCCTCAAGAGCAATCAAGTCGTCTGGCTTGTCACTACGTATGAGTTTTCTTATGTTAGTCTTGTCAGGCAACGACTTTGGAACCTGGACAAAAACCGCCCTCACGGCACAACTGTCGAGAAGGAAGTTGACTCCATACATATCATAGTGTTCGGCAATCTGTGAATCTAGAATAAGGGTGTCGAGGTTCTGCTCTATGTACATTTGCTGATATTTGTACACCAGCAACGCCGTACGGTAGTCATTCACCATATTCTCGACATTGGCCATCGATTTTTCATCGATATTGACCATGGCCTTCGCCAACATAAGTTGGTTGCGAATCCACCGCTCAACGTAACTTTGGACAAACTGGACACTGTCTAGCCCTTTGACATTGTCGGGAATGAGTTTCTCCATTTGCGACCTTGTCAGCACCATAGAGTTCGCCTCTGCCAAAACCTCATCATCGCTCTTTTGACCGACAAACAGTTGACACCCTGTCATCAGCATCACAACCGTCAACACGGCAAGACATTTGTATGTTGTGCGTCTTTGCATTCTAATCTTTAATCATTGATTTTAAAACATTTTCATCAACACTAACCTTGTACTTGGCGCGCAACTGTTCCATCCATTGTGTTTCAAGCACGGTTTGGTAACCAGAAATCATGACACCTCTGCACTCTTCAAGAGTCTTAGGTGCAGGCTCCAATGTCTTTGATACGAAGTAAATGTTGATACGTTTGCCATCGTCGACAATTTTCTGCACTCCCGACTTCCATTGCATGCTGTCAACAACGGCGTTGTCATTTTTGCCATACGCCTTGACACTACAACTTGCAGAAAGAATGGAATCGCTCACTCCCATCTTTGCCATTGCGGCAGAAATGTTGTCTTTGAAATTGCCGTTCTTGAGGCTTTTCTTCATTGCTGACAAGAATGCCTTGTTGGCGTTGTCAAGAGTCACATTTGCGTCAAGCATCGCCTTTTTGTCATAAGAAAGAGCCACCACCTCGACACGTGGACCCCACATGTTTTCCTGCTTGTGAGCTTGATAATATTGCTCAAGGCCAACTGAATCTGCCACAGCCTTTGACCAAACCATTTCATCAGTCAACGAAAATAAGATTATGCCGTCATGGTATTCTTGAAGCAGATACCTGAAATCAGGATACTTGTCAGCCAAACGTTCGCGTTCATAATTGAACACGTAACTCTGCACAATGCGATCATAATCGTTCTTGAGAATTGATTCAACGGTGTTATGTGTACGCAATGCGCCTCTACTTGCCACAATCTCAGCAAAGTCGGTTTGTGTGAATGTGACGGTATCGGCAAATGTAAATATTGGCTTGTTGTAGCCTTTTGCCTTGTCGGCATTCCAATTGCCTGACCATATTGAAGTATCCACCAAATTTACAAACTCTTCAAAAGCCTTGTCATCCTGGATGAAATTATACTCCTTTTTCAGACGTTTGAGAACTGACTTGCCTGCCATCTGGCTACGAGCATCGCGCGAAGTACGGTTACGAATGGTGCTAAGCGAATTTTCATACGTACCGACTGGCTTCTTCCCTTTTAATTTGATGATGTGCCAACCATATTGAGTACGGACTGGATCACTTATATCACCCACATTTTCAAGACCGAACGACACTTCTTCGAATTCTGGCACAGTGGCACCAACGCCAAACACAGATAAAGAGCCGCCAATGTTTATCGAACTTTTATCGTCCGTATACCGAGCCAACATCGTCTGCCAATCTGCTCCTGCCTTCAAACTGTCGGCAACCATTTTTGCCTTTTCAGACGCAATTTTCTGTACAGTTTCATCAGCTTTAGGAGCGACACGTATAAGTATCTGTGCCACCTGAACCTGTCCAGGATTTGGCTTCTTGTCGAAAACCTTCACAAAATGATAACCATATTGTGTACGGAACACAGGTGACACTGCACCCACTTCTGTTTCGTAGGCTCGTTTTTCAAAATCATAAATCATTGTAAATGCTGTAAAATAGCCCAAATCGCCACCGTTGCCGACTGCCGAAGGATCTTCAGAATTTTCGCGTGCCAAAGTGGCAAAATCCTCACCCTTTACAGCACGATTGCGAAGTGCAACTGCTCGTTTGTATGCCTTCAATGTGTCGGCAGGCATTGTTCCCTCATCACATTTAATCAATATGTGCGATTCACGAAGGCACCATTGCAAATGGTCATAAGCCTCGTGAAAAAGCGAATCATCGACATGTTCATCGGTGAAGAACGGCTTTTCGAGTTGCGAACGGTATCCACGAAGTTCCGACTTGAACGATTCAGTAGTGTCAAAGCCCAACGACTCAGCCTCAACCACCTTTAACTTGTAGTCAATGAACAACTTCAAATAATCGTTCAAAGATGTGGAATCAAACGATGCGTTATCGTTGTTTTTCTGATATATACGTTCAAACTCGCCTCGAGTAACCTTGCTGTCGCCAACAGTTAGCAAAACCTGTTCGTCGGCATTTTGTGCAAAAATCGGCATCGTCATGGCCAACGACAATGCCAACAAAGTCTTTTTCATTAAAAAATACATATTTGTTCAACAAACACTGAATTACCGCATTCGAATCATATTATTGATTGTCAATACATTATTTACAAACAACAATAATGCAATAATCGCGCCAAAATACAAAAAAAAGCCTTAAGCCCTGTATTAAACGAGAGATTTGCGTTTTTTATTTTTCACAGGAATAAAGTTGAGACGCTTCGCTGTTGAAGGTTGAGATGTTTAGTGTCTGGTGCCTAGAACCTAGTGCCTGGTAAGGTCAAGAGGTTGAGAAGTGCATTGTTAATTATTAATTGTTATTTGTCAATTGTGATTTGTCAATTGTGAATTGTTCTCTTCTGCCGTTCTGTCACAAAACACTGACACGTTTTTCATAAAACAGTGCATCAATATGACAAAATTTCGGCTGCTTGACATCAAGAACGGAATTTCAGGCTTTGGCACAAAGATTGTCATTGACACGACGTCAGTTTAAAAATTGAACAAACAATTAAAATTTAAATATTATGGGAAAGATAATTGGTATCGACTTAGGAACTACAAACTCATGCGTTGCCGTAATGGAAGGCAACGAGCCTGTAGTAATTGCTAACAGTGAAGGCAAACGTACAACGCCTTCTGTAATCGGCTTCATCGACGGTGGTGAGCGTAAAGTGGGCGACCCTGCAAAACGTCAGGCTATCACAAACCCACAAAAGACCGTATTCTCTATCAAGCGTTTCATGGGCGAGCGCTACGATAATCTGTCAAAAGAGATTGAACGCGTACCTTACAAGGTAACCCGTGGCGACAACAACACACCTCGCGTCGACATTGACGGCCGCCTGTACACTCCACAGGAAATTTCAGCAATCGTTCTTCAAAAGATGAAGAAGACTGCCGAAGACTACCTTGGCACTGAAGTGACAGAGGCTGTAATCACCGTTCCTGCCTACTTCAACGACTCTCAACGTCAAGCCACAAAAGAGGCTGGCGAAATTGCAGGCCTTACCGTAAAACGTATTGTGAACGAACCAACCGCAGCAGCATTGGCATACGGTCTTGACAAGACCAACAAGGATATGAAGATTGTAGTGTTCGACTGCGGTGGCGGTACCCACGATGTATCTATCCTTGAACTTGGCGACAGCGTATTCGAGGTTAAGGCAACTGCAGGTGACACTCACCTTGGCGGTGACGACTTCGACCAACGCGTAATTGAATGGCTTGTTCAGGAATTCAAGGACGAAAACGGCGGTGTTGACTTGAGCAAGGACCCAATGGCTCTTCAACGCTTGAAGGAAGCCGCAGAAAAGGCAAAAATAGAGCTTTCAAACACCACTTCGTCTGAAATCAACTTGCCTTACATTATGCCAGTCGACGGCGTTCCACGTCACTTGGTACGCACTCTTACACGTGCTAAATTCGAGCAATTGGTTGACGACCTTGTTCAACGCACAATCGAGCCATGCCGCACTGCATTGCGCAATGCCAACATGACTGTAAACGACATTGACGAGATAATACATAAAAAAATTTCCAAACAGGTTTTTTCAATTTTGAGAAATTATACACCTGATATTGAACAATATTCAATAGACGAGGGCTTTTTTGATATTTCAAAGGCGCTAAATGATGAAATAAACGCACTTAAAATAAAAAACTATGAAATAAGCGAACTTTGTCCGCATTGCGATAATAAATATTTTTCGTATCGCAGAGATAAAATCACAGGGCGCTTTGCTGGCTGGATAATGAAAGGCTAAAATGGATGCTAAAATAGCGATGATTAGCGCAAATGGCGCAAAATTTGGCAATGAAATGGTAAAAAATAAAGAGCTCATGGCTAGGCTTTTAGCCCCAAAAAATCTGCCTTTTAAAGCTGATGATTTAAAGGCTTGTGCCAAGCTTTTTAGCGCGCTTGATGAGGTAAAGAAAAACGCTCAAATGAGCAAGGATTAGGTTTTGAATTTTCTAAAATGTTTATAAAAAATTCAAAAC
>CALABN010000327.1 GCA_937885735.1 uncultured Bacteroidota bacterium
ATTATCTGCACTTTTACACAACTTGCGAGCAAAATTTATTTGTTGCTCCAAAAAATCATCTAACGAGCCTTCGCCCTCGGCAAGTCCCGTACCGCAGTCGGCAAAAACAGGGGACATAATGCCGCCCTTGAATTCGGGTATATCTTTAAACTGCCATGTCTTGCAGCTGATTTGCTGTATGAAATCCAATTCAACTCACCTGTTCCGTTTTGATTTAATCAGATTATATCACAGTTTATTAGTCTGTTCAATTACGCATCCGAAATAAAACGATTTTATTTGACAATCAGATTCATAATGTTATTATATGGGGAAAAGGGTAGTGTGACAATGTTTTATCTTATAGTTCATGTTTCATCTTTATTTTTTGCAAATTCTCCTGTAAAATTATTAGAAATAAATCATTACAAAAAGGAATTAACATGATTGATAATTTTGAACCTTATTTTGAAAAAATTGCTGGTATTCACAACGAATTGTTTACGGTTTTAAAAAATATGCCGTTTGTAAAAAAAGAAACTCAAATGTTCTGTCTGCAATGTAATTACACAGAATATGTAAACGAAGATCACGATAAAGGTTATGCGTGGTTCAAATTTTGTTTTGATAATGATAGTTCCAAAGTTTTTGCTCTTGGAATTAATGTTCTGCGTTTTGAAAACAAAAATGCAGAAATGGAATTGGCGTGGAAGGAACTATCTGACAACCAAAATGTTACTCTTTCTTTAGACTTGTATGCAATGGGCGTGCTGTTTTTCCGCAGGCAATTGTCCAAGCAGACCGTTTGCTTGAGATATTGATATCTCCAAAATGCGTTTTTTATTGTATATTGTTTATTAAATACAATATAACATACTTGTATTCAGTAAAATAATATGTTAGTAAAAATATTTACATAATATGGCATATAGTAAGATATTTTTTTAATATTTGCGCGAATTTTAAAAAACTACAATTATGTATTGGACTCTTGAATTGGCTTCTAAGTTGGAAGATGCACCTTGGCCTGCAACAAAGGAAGAATTGATAGATTACGCTATCCGTTCAGGTGCACCTATGGAAGTAGTTGAAAATCTGCAGGAAATGGAAGATGATGGCGATATTTACGATAGTATTGAAGATATTTGGCCTGATTATCCAAGCAAAGAAGATTTCTTCTTCAACGAAGATGAGTATTAAAGAAATTTAAAAGCCGTCAATTATTGACGGCTTTTTTTTTGCCTTCTATTTTTAGTGCCGATAGCCCATGGTGGCATCATTGTAGTTCATCGCACAAAAACAAGTGCCGATTTGGCAAATGGGCTTGTTTTTTGTTCATTTGCGTATGGATTACCGCAAACAAATCATCAAAGGCCTTTCTGACGTGCTCGAGCCACAGAGGCTTGCATTGCTCGAATCGACACTTTCGTTCCGTACACGTTATTTGACGGTTGCTGTCGAAAATCTTTATCAGCCACAAAATGCAAGTGCCGTTTTGCGCACGTGCGATTGCTTTGGAATACAGAATGTCAATGTGATAGAGCAGTACAATCAGTACCGCGTGAATCCCGAGATTGCAATGGGTTCCGATCAATGGCTGACCGTGAAGAAATATCCTGCAAGCCCAACCGTGACGCTCGACGCCATTGCCGATTTGCGCAAGGCAGGCTATCGGATAGTTGCCACAACGCCCCATTCCAATGATGTGCTTTTGCCCGATTTCGATTTGGCAAAAGGCAAGTTTGCGCTATTTTTCGGCACAGAGCGCCGTGGCCTGACCGCCGATGTGCTCGACAATGCCGATGAGTTTCTGCGGATTCCGATGTACGGCTTCACCGAGAGTTTCAACGTGTCGGTCAGTGTGGCCATAATTTTGGGCAATTTGGTCGAGCGTCTGCACAATTCCGACATTGATTGGCATCTTTCGCCCGCCGAACACGACGAGGTGATGCTCGTGTGGCTTTTGCGTACAGTCAAGAAGTCTGGTTTGGTTGTAGAGCGACTTTGCCAGGAATTGGGCATCAACCCCGAACCTTTTACTTTACCACCAACCGACGTGATGTTCGACCATCGGTATTGACAACCTCTACAATGTGCGCGCCATTGCTTAATTGCATAATGTCGATGCCTGTGCGGTGGTTTTTGCCAACTTTTTCCTCAAGTTCCAAAATCCCCACTGAACTGAAAATCCTCACCAGTTCGATTTCTGACGAACTTTCAACATAAAGAGTCGATTTGACAGGGTTAGGGTAGATGAATATGGAATTTGTTGAGTTTGCCCCCGTGTCGGTGTGTGGCGACAGGTGGTCGCCGTAAAGTTCAATTGACTTGTCGGCGATGCGGTTCAGTTCGTATAGGTTTTCAGCGCACATTATTGCAAATCTGACATTTGCCGTGTCATTCGACTTTATCTCGATTTTGTTGCACGACAGCATATGAGCCAAGTCGAAATTTGATTTTGTCGATGTCGGGTTGGCGTTGTTCATTGCTTCCCATTTCTGCTCGTTTGTAAATTCATCCCTGACATTCAGGTTGTTTTCGTCATCGTTGTCCATTTCAAATACATAAGGCACGGCATTGCCGTTAGTCAGCAGGCAGATGCCACTGTAAAACGTCTCGTTGCCGTAGTTGTAGATGTATCCCATATTTCTTTTATCGTCGAAACTGGCATTGTTTGTGAGGCTGTTTACAACGTCCCAGTCAAAGAACAGGCCGACGCAGGCATTCTCGAATGTTTCTTTGCGTGAGTTGATTATGCTGTAGTCGCAAATCATTGCGTTTGGCAGGTTTTTCCCGTCAAAAACGAATTTTTGCAGAATGCTGATGCCGTTTATGTCGACAGGCTTTATGGTCGATTTTGCCCACGTTGAGTCGTTGTCCCCGAAGATTTCAGGCATTGCTGTCGCTGTGAATTCATTGTCGGTTTGGAATGCGCTTGCAATTCTGTCCTCGTCGAGCGCCAAAATCAACGCGCCGTCGCTAATCAGGTCGTATTTTTTCTGGTAGATGAAACCTTTGCCCAGTTGTGCATCGTAGTCGTATATGCCAATTTTGCCATTGTCGGCAATGGTACATTCCATTTCGCCCCATTCAATGTCCTTAAATGTCGGATTTATGATTAGTTCCAATGTCTGTGATGCCGAATAGCCATTTGCCTTGAAGTTGAATTGGAACGGAACGGTATAATTGACGGGCAGGCTGTCGGCAAGAGTGACCGAGAAACTCAAATTGCATTTTTCGAAAGTGTCGATGGTGTCAATCTTTAATGCATTGGTGTTGACAATGGCGCTGTTGTCGGGTGACGTTAGAGTCACCGTGACGCTTGATACTTGCTTTAGGTAATTGCATATTTCAATGTAGGCCTTCAGTTCGGCACCAGACACAAATTCGTTGTTGTCGGCGGTAAAACTGTAGTCAGTTATTCGGAGTGATGGCGACGTGCTGTCAGTCAAGGCTTTGAGTACATTCAACCTGCCCGAACCCAGTTTGCCTGCATATTCGGCGTTTGCAGGAATGGTGTCAATGATGTCGGCCGTTACACGTAAAAGTTCGCCTATTTGGGTGGCGGTGTAGTCGGGGTGTTTTGTCCAAACGAGTGCGCTGGCGCCAGCCACAATAGGTGATGAAAGCGAAGTTCCGTAAGCCGTTTGGTACGAGTTGTTGAAATATGTTGTGTGGATGGCTTCGCCAGGTGCCGAAATGTCGACTCTGTGGTTGTAGGTCGAGTTTTTCCATTTGTTGTCGCTTGCGTTTGTGGCCGATACGCATATCACGCCATTGCACGCTGCTGGATAGTATTTTACATCGGTTCCAGTGTTGCCAGCCGCTGCCACAATCAGGCATCCGCGACTCTGTGCGTATTTTATCACGTCGTCGCAAAGCAGGCTTTTGGCTGGCGAGCCCCACGAGCAGTTGATGACCTTGCAACCGTGGTCGGCGCAATACACAATGCCTTCATAGCACGCAGTGAGCAGTCCTTTTTCGTCTTCGGAAACCTTCACAGGCAGAAACCGACATTTGTAGCCGACGCTTGCAATGCCGATTCCGTTGTTGGTGGTGGCAACAGCGCATCCAGCAACGTAAGTGCCGTGGTGTTCGACAGTGCTAATCGGGTTGTTGTCGTTGCAGGCCATATCCCAGCCACGGTAATTGTCAATGTAGCCGTCGCCGTCATCGTCAATGCCGTTGATTGGGTCAGCGTAGTTTATGCTGATGTTGTCCGACAAATCTTCGTGGTAAACGTCGAATCCTGTATCCACAATACCGATTACAAAATTCGTGTCGCCTTGCGTAATATCGTGAGCCTCAAGCGCTTTTGTGATGTTGAGGTAATATTGCGAACCCACTTTCGGGTCGTTTGGCGTGTCAAGCGTTTCAGGAATCCAGTATGGTTCGGCATATTCAACGCCTTCGCATTGCGCCATTTTTTTTGCTATCACAATCGGACTTGTATTTCCGTCATATTCAATGCGGTAGATGCGGTTTATGTCAGCCGAAGCCTTGTCTTGCTTCTTCGCATTGAACATTTTGGCTGTTCTTTTGGCCTTTGTCTTGCATATCGATTCAAAATCTGCCTGATGGTTGACAGCCGATTTTTCACTCGAATATTTCACAACTATGGTTTGCGGAATGAATTGCTGTCCTTGCGCCTGTAATGACAAAAAAGCAAGTCCGATGCCGAAAAATGCCAATGTGAGTCGTTTCATTTTTGCAAATATTTGAATAATAATGCGGTGAAATATAAAAAGTCACCTTATTTTTATTGATGCTAATTTACGCAAAACTATTGCAGACAGACGTGTTTTGAGGTCCAACAAAAGAAAAATGTTGACGAAAGTTGATTTTGCTTAAGTAAAATGCATCACATTTTGTTAATTGATATATATTTGTACTTATTAATCACGAAAAAGCAAACCTTGTTATAAATGAATTGCATAATTATAGACGATGATTTGTTGAGTCGTAAGGTGCTCGAAGGATTGGTTGAAAAATCAGATGCCCTTAATCTTATAGGCTCGTACGAGAGTCCTGTCGAGGCATTCAAGGCTTTTGACCTGCCAGACCCAATCGACCTTATTTTCCTCGATATGGAAATGCCTGAAATGAGCGGACTTGACTTCATCAACACACTTGAGTTCCAGCCAATGGTAATCATTGTTTCTGGACAGGAAAAGTATGCCATCGAGTCGTATGAATACGATGTTGTCGATTATCTTCTTAAACCTGTCGCCCTGCAAAGGTTCTTTAAGGCTGTCAATAAGGCGCAGGCCCTTTATCAGGATAGTGGCAGCGTCTCAAAATATCCTGACGAGATTTTCATCAAGAAAAAGAATGCCACACTCGTGCGTATCAAGTACGATGACATTCTTTGGGTTGAGGCTCTTGAAAACTATGTCACTGTCAATACTTTCAAGGAAAAATTCACCATTCATTATACAATGAAGGCCATCGAAGGCAAACTGCCAATGGCAAAATTCAAGCGTGTTCATCGTTCATACATAGTGAATGTAAGTCAGATAGACTATATTGAGGAAAGTAATGTGGTTATGCGTACCGAATCTGGACCAAAGTTGATTCCAATTGGCAAGTCGTACCGTGACACACTAATTAATGAATTGAATACAATTTCTTCTAAATAAAATTTAGATTGTTGATGGGACGAAGCCTGCATTTTTTGTGGGCTTTGTTTTTTTTTATGAATGATAGATAGCGCCTTTTATACAATTTTCGCAATATTTTCCCGTTAGTTTTTGCAGTGATGAAGGTCAATAAATTGATATTGTTTCTTTTCTTGTTGATTGTCAGTCAGTCGGCAGTTGCCTTGACTGGTTCCGACAGCCTTTTGGTCGATGCTGAACAAAGTATAGCCCAATTGTCGGCGCGTTTGTCGGCCACCCGATACAAGGATGCGTTGCAAGACAGCCTTTCAGTTCAAATTTCCGACATTTTGGGCAAGGCACTTGAGGTTGATGGCTCGTTCAATTATCCATTCGACAGCATAAAAAACGACATAAGCGTGGTTTCATCAACCGACGGCCGTTTGCGCATATTTACCTGGTTTTCAGTTGGCGATGCGGGCAATTACCGTTATTATGGATTTCTGCAATACAGTGACAAGTCTGACCGTGAGGTTGCCATTTTCAAGTTGAATGACTGTAGCGATGATATGGAAGATGTTGAGAATCAGTCGCTGTCGTCACGGCGTTGGTTCGGTATGATGTATTACGCCATAGTTGAGACGAAAATTTCGTCGGAAACCATCTATACATTGTTAGGTTGGGATGGTTGCGGATTATATACAACCAAAAAGATTGTCGAACCATTGACATTCAACGATTTTGGCGAGCCTCGATTCGGCAAGCCTATGATAAAGATTGGTCGCAGGAAAATCAGTCGTCTTGTGTTTGAGTACACCAAACGCGCCTCAATGATGATTCAGTACGATGCCAGCCTCGATGTTATAGTTATGGACCACCTGACGGCTTTGGGCACACAGGATACAGACAATCCTATGTTTTTCGCCCCCGATATGTCATACGATGCGCTGAAGTTTGAGGACGGAATGTGGCTCTATCAGCCAAATATTCAATATATGCGTCCAAAGACAAAACGCCGTTGATGTGGCAGTTTGCCTCATTGCGGTTTTTCTAAAAAATAACATCGTAATGGTGGCTTTGCCTACTTTTTTTCGTTATCTTGTAAGAGTTGTTTAATGAAAAAACGAATAGGAAAATGATGGATTTTTTTAATTCTTTAGACCCGTTCCAAAAAGTCTTTTGGGCTTGCGCGGTCATTAGTTCGGCGATATTTGCCATTCAGTTGGTGTTGCTTTTTGTTGGCATCGATTCTGATGTGCCTGATGCCGATGTGCCTGATTTTGATGGTGGCACTACCGATGTTGGAGGAGGTTTTACGTTGTTCTCAATCAAGAATCTGATAAACTTTTTGGTCGGATTTGGTTGGGCAGGTGTCTGCTTCAACGGCATCATCGAAAATCACGTTTTTTTGACGTTGGTGGCATTTGCCGTAGGCGCATTGTTTGTCGCTATGTTCTTTGTTATTTACTCGCAGACACGTAAACTTGAAGCAAATGGTGCGTTCAAGATTGGCGATGCCAAAGGCAAGACGGCCGATGTCTATCTTCGCATACCAGCCAAAGGCGAGGGTAAGGGCAAGATTCAGATAAGCATCAACGGTTCAATCCACGAGATTGACGCACTGACTGATGGCGACGAGATTAAGACGGGTGGCAAGGTAACCGTTCTCGACGTGATAGACAACACAACCGTCAAGGTTGAAAAGATGTAAGTTTAACCGATATAAATAATAAGTAATGGAACCAGTACATTTAATTATTGTGGCTGTCGTTGTGGCAGTCATATTGTTTGTTGCAATAATCAAGCGATACCGTAGGTGTCCGTCAGACAAGATTCTTGTTGTGTATGGTAGCAAGAGTAGCAAGAGTTCTGCACGTTGCATTCACGGAGGTGGAACATTCGTATGGCCAATCATTGAAGATTATGCCTATATGAGTTTGATTCCTATCTCAATTGATGCCAACCTTACAAATGCATTGAGCAAGCAGAACATTCGAGTTGACGTGCCTTGTCGTTTTACCGTGGGTATTTCTACTGAACCTGAGTGTATGAATGCCGCTGCAGAGCGCCTTTTGGGACTTTCGCCAGCACAAATTCAGGAACTTGCGCGTGATATCCTTTTTGGTCAGTTGCGTCTTGTTATTGCCACTATGAGTATTGAGGAACTTAATAGCGACCGTGATAAATTTCTTGAGAGCATTTCTTCAAATGTCGAGGTGGAACTTAAGAAAATCGGTTTGAGGCTCATAAATGTCAATGTTACCGATATCAAGGATGAGTCGGGCTATATTGAGGCTTTGGGACGAGAGGCTGCCGCAAAGGCCATAAACGAAGCCAAGGTCCGTGTTGCGGAGCAGGACAAGATTGGTGAGATAGGCAAGGCCGATGCAGTCCGCGAAACACGTATCCGTACCGCAGAAGCAAATGCCGCCGCTGTCAAGGGTGAAAATGAGGCAAAAATCGCCATTGCAACTTCCGATGCCGACAGACGAGAGAAAGAGGCTGAGGCTCAACGTAAGGCTATTGCCGCAGAGAAGGTTGCCCAGGCAAAGGCTTTGCAAGAGGCATATGCTGCTGAAAAGGAAGCAGAAATGGCACGTGCCGAGCGTGAACGTTCTACTCAGAATGCCAACATTATTGTGCCTCAGGAGGTTGAGAAAAAACGCCGTATTATTGAGGCTGAGGCTGAAGCGGAAAAAATTCGTGTAAATGCCAAAGGCGAGGCTGATGCTATTTTTGCCAAGATGGAGGCCGAGGCAAAGGGTTACTACGAAGTGCTTACAAAACAGGCTGGCGGTTACGACAAGATGGTGCAAGCCGCAGGTGGCGACGCCAACAAGGCTTACGCATTGCTTTTGATTGAGAAGTTGCCTGAATTGGTCAAGACTCAGGTGGACGCAATCAAGGGCATAAAGATAGACCACGTAACTGTTTGGGATGGTGGTAATTCTGCTGACGGTAAAGGTTCTACGGCCAATTTCCTTTCTGGATTGATGAAATCGGTGCCCCCGTTGAATGAACTATTCGATATGGCAGGCTTGAATTTGCCTGAATATCTTGCCAAGAAAAAGGATGATTCGGCTGGCCCTGTTCAGGAATCTGTTGAGGTTGTCAATGAAGAGCCAAAGAAAGAGTCAAAGAAAAAATAACATTGATTCATATTGAAAGGAATGGCTTACAGCCATTCCTTTCTTTATATATTAAATTTTATTGATTTTGAGAGTGTTACTTTTGTAGATGGATAACTATAGCAAACAGGAACGTACGTGGAATTACAATCCGCAGGATGAAAACTATTACGGCAACAAAACTCGCAAGGTAAGTGTGTTTTGGCTTTTGGTGTCGATTGTGTCAATGACTTATGGAATAATTGCGTTTTTTGCGTACTTACATAATAATGATGATTGCACACCATTCAATTGCACGTTGTACGATGCTGGAGATATGTTTGGTGTGGTTGGTCGTGACTTGAAATTCAATAAATTTGATAAAATACAAGATTACGATAGCCTGCAGGCGACTTTATATTACTATATAGATTCTGAAAATTTAGAAGTCAGGTTGCGTAAGGTTTATGTATCAGAGCAATCAAAAACGTATTATGCCAAAGAAGCCAAAGACGAGATTTTTTATTCTGTTTTGGCTATGTTCGTTGGTTTTCTTTTGCTCATAGGTCAATTATCGCGTTCGCGGAATAATGCTAAAGTAGAGTATAATAATGAATTTGCCAATGATGACAATGAATTAAATGTAGGGTATTCAAGCAGTTCCGATGATTCCAATGCATTTGAATCTACACTTGTGATACCTCTACAGAAAAATCAAAAGACAATGTGCAAGTTGGTGGAATCCCTTCTGGCAAGGTTCCCAATAGTGATGTGAAGCAAAATCAAGGCCGTGGCAAGTACGTTTTATTTCTTTTGGTATTTGGGTTCATTGCAATCCGTTCGTTGAAAATAATGATGCATCACCCTTCGCAATCGGGAGCGTCATTTATGTTCTTCGTTGGTTTTGTCGGAGCCATAGTGGCTTTTGTGAAAATGTGCCAAGGTAACAATGGCAATCAACCATTGTCTGAAACACAAAATGAAATTGACAATGATGATGTTTCTGAAACCGAAGTCACCAATGATGATTTTGATTCTGAAAGTGCAGAGTATGAGCCATTTGAACCGCAACCCCAAAAGAAAAAAGTGTTATTGTATGGCGATGACAACTATGAATATCGCAAGCCAAACGATTATGCCATTTATCATCGTGGCAACAAGTATGTTTTGGCCGTAGCATTCGATATTTACAACGACACCAATTATCATTATTATCTACTTGACCCAATGGAGTCGATGATGGATTTTGACAAGTTTGGCAATTTTGCATCGCAGATTAGAGAATGTCCCTACAACTACATTGACCGTGAAGTGCAAAACGAGGTCATTCTTGTTGATGTTTATTGATTTTGACAAATCGCGCCTTTTTGTCAGTATTCCAATGTGACATTTGTGCCAAACTTTCCGCTTGCCAGCCGTGGCACGCTGTTTGAGTATCCTCTTTCGTCTTTAAAATTAAATTATTAAATAAAATTATATACTATGCAAACAGGTAAAATAGGTGTTACGAGCGAGAATATCTTCCCCGTAATCAAAAAGTTCCTTTATTCCGACCACGAGATTTTCTTACGTGAGATTGTAGCAAACGCTGTCGATGCAACACAAAAAATGATAGCCGTTTCTGCCAAAGGCGACTACAAAGGCGAGTTGGGCGACAAGACAGTCCGCGTAACGGTCAACAAAGGCAACAAGACAATTGTTGTGTCAGACCACGGTATTGGTATGACCGAAGAAGAAGTTGACAAGTATATCAATCAGATAGCATTCTCAAGCGCAGGCGAGTTCCTTGACAAGTACAAGGACAACATTGGCGCCATAATAGGCCATTTCGGCTTGGGATTCTACAGCGCATTTATGGTTTCGGAGCGTGTTGACATCATCACAAAATCGTACAAGGAAGGCTCAAAGGCAATCAAATGGAGTTGCGACGGCAGTCCAGAGTTCACTCTTGAAGAAACCACAAAATCCGATTTCGGTACCGATATCATTATGCATATCGACAGCGAGAACGAGGAATTCCTTGAAGACAGCCGTATCAACCAGTTGCTGACCAAATACTGCAAGTTCCTGCCAGTTGATATCGCATTCGGCAAGGTGCAGGAGTGGAGCGACAAGGACAAGAAGATGGTTGACACCGATAAGGACAAAATCATCAACAATGCCACACCAGCGTGGACGCGCAAGCCTGCCGACCTGAAGGACGAAGACTATATGAACTTCTATCACGAACTCTATCCAGGGCTCGAGGACCCATTGTTCAACATTCACCTGAACGTCGATTACCCGTTCAACCTTACAGGTATCCTGTATTTCCCTAAAATCAAGAATAACATCGAGATACAGAAAAATAAGATTCAACTGTACTGCAATCAGGTGTTTGTCACCGACAGTGTTGAGGGCATTGTGCCAGAATTCCTTACGCTTCTGCACGGTGTCATCGACTCGCCAGACATTCCGTTGAACGTGTCGCGCAGTTATCTGCAGGCCGATTCAAATGTCAAGAAGATTTCGAGCCACATCACAAAGAAGGTCGCCGACCGCTTGGAGGAAATCTTCAAGACCGACCGCGCACAGTTCGAGAGCAAGTGGGACAATCTCAAGTTGTTCATCGAGTATGGAATGCTCACCGACGAGAAGTTCTACCGACCATATTTGGGAACATAAACCTGGCATGAATAATTTACAGCCAGGAGCAACATTTGTTTCCGAACAAAATCTTTCGTTTGAAACTCCTAAAAATATTGAAGATAAATACTTTACGCTTGAAGAGTACGAAACTCTTGTCAAGACAAACCAAACCGACAAGAACGATACGAAGGTTTATCTGTACGCAACCGATAAGGATTCGCAATATTCGTACATCGAGAGCGCGAAGGCCAAGGGCTACGATGTGCTTCTGCTTGACGGACAACTTGATATGCATATGATTGGCAAACTCGAGCAGAAACTTGAGAAGACTCGTTTCGCCCGTGTCGATGCCGACGTCATCAACCGCCTGATTCAGAAGGACGATGAGCCAGCAAGCAAGTTGGAGCAGGCCGATCGCGACAATCTTATCCAGGTGTTCAATTCAGTTACGCCAGACAAAGGCTACTTCATTGTCGAGTTTGAAGACTTGGGCGCCGAGGGCAAGCCTTTGATGATAACGCAAAACGAGTTTATGCGCCGTATGAAGGACACTGCCGCAATGAGCGGAATGAACTATTACGGCGATATGCCCGACAGTTTCAACCTTGTCGTAAACACGGCGCATCCGCTTGTGCAGAAGGTGCTCGATGCCGAAAAGGCAGGCGTAGGCTCGCAGTTGGCCGAGTTTGATGCCCAGATTGAACCGCTAAGCAAACAGAAATCTGACCTTGAGGCTCAAAAGAAGGACAAGAAGGAAGAGGAGATCCCGCAGTCGCTGAAGGACCAGATTGCCGACGTCGAAAAGCAAATCAACACATTGCGCGACCAAAAAGACGCCAAGTTGCGCGAGTTCGGCAAGGCAACGCCACTTGTAAAGCAGTTGGTCGATTTGGCTTTGCTTGCAAACAATATGCTCAAGGGCGAAGACTTGAACGTGTTTGTAAACCGTAGCGTTGAATTGCTTCAGAAGTAATTGCTAGTAATTCGTTATATGAAATGGTGTGCTTCAGGTATCTTATGGAGCACACCTTTTTTTTATGGTTCGGTCAGCGTGATTTTGAACAAATAAACCGATAAGCAGGCATTATCAATTCTCAATAGTAATCCTTATCTTTACAGAGCCAAAAATGTAATATTATGACGGCGTTGGATTTGTTGTCGGATGTAGTTCCAGTTATCAAAAAAGGCGATTCGGGTACAATGGCCCTTGAATGGATGGATGAGTTCAAGGTGTCGCATTTGCCTATTGTCGTTGATGACGAGTATATCGGCCTTGTGTCAGAAGCCGAGATATACGATATGCCCGATACCGACGCATCTGTTGTTGAACAGCAACGTGTCTTTGCCCGTCCGTTTGTGCGCGTCAGCCAGCATATACTTGAGATTCTTGATGTTTTTGGCGAAAACCGCATATCCGTGATTCCTGTGCTCGACGCCAGCGACAAGTTTGTCGGGTCCATAACATTGTCCGACCTTTCGGCGCAGTTGCCACAATTGGCATCGTCGGTCAACCGTGGCGCAATCATTGTCTTGGACATCAATGTGCGCGATTACTCGTTGAGCCAGATTGCCCAGATTGTCGAAGGAAACGACGCAAAAATCGTCAGCCTGTATGTCCACGAGCATACTCAGCCAGACCGCATCTATGTCACAATCAAACTCAACCGAACCGATGTGTCGCCTGTAATTCAGACTTTTGAGCGTTACAACTACGATATTGTGCAAGTATTCTCAAGTGACAAGGAGCGCGATACAATGCTAGAAGACCGCTACAATTTGTTTATGAAATATTTGAACGTTTAGGTGAATCGCATAACCTTGATATTCATTTGTTTGTCGGCAATGACAGCCTGCTTGTCAAATGTGTCGTTGGCGCAAGACAGCGCCGATTCGGCATTTGTCATCAGCGACATACTTATTGCAGGGAACCGCACCACCAAGGATTACATTGTTCAGCGTGAACTTCTTTTTGCCAAGGGCGACACATTGTCGGCAAGTCAGGTCGATGCCGTTTTGGCAAGGTCAAAGGAGAATCTGATTAACACATCGTTATTTAACTATGTAACAATCAATTTGATTGATGTCGGCGAGAGCGGGAAACAGGTTCTTGTCTTGCTCGAAGAACGTTGGTATTGGTGGCCATATATCATTTTTGAACAGGCCGACCGCAATTTGAGCGCGTTCTTCAACGACGGCGAGTGGTCGCGCATAAACTACGGACTTATGCTCGTCAAGAAAAACTTCCGCGGGCGCAACGAGACTCTCAAGGTGAAGTTCCGCTTCGGCTACAAGCAACAGTTCCAACTTTTCTACGACATTCCTAATCTTACTGCAAACAAAAAACACGGCATAGGCATTCAGTATTCTTGGTACAGGCAAAAAGAATTCCGTTATGCTACAGATAGTTGCAAGTTGCTCTATTATAAAAACGACAAAAAAAACGTAATCAAGAATCAGGATTTGTTCCTTTTTTACACCTATCGTCCTAAATTCGATGTAAGACATATTGTCACAGCAAGTTATGCACGTGTCCACGTGGCCGACACCATTATCACCCTTAATCCTGACTTTTTCGGTCGGCAGACATCGCGCACCCAGTACCTGACATTGTCATATACATTCGATTGGGACCGTCGCGACTACATCTATTATCCACTCAAAGGCCACAATCTGACATTCGAGATAGGAAAAATCGGACTCAATCTGCTTGATAATGAGTTGGACGGCTCGTGGTACACCAAACTTTCGGCATACAAATATTTCGATTTTGGGAATCGTTTTTATGCGGGTGTAGGCGGTTTGCCCAAATATTCGCCCGACAAGCCCCAGCCATACTATACCGAACAGGCTCTTGGCTATCTCGACTATTTGCGTGGTTTTGAGTATTATGTAATTGACGGACAACGTTTTGCTACAGGTCGTGCTTTCGCAAAATTTGCCATTCTGCCAATGCACATTTCAAAGATTGACAGTTGG
>CALABN010000328.1 GCA_937885735.1 uncultured Bacteroidota bacterium
ACAGCGTCGAGCAGTCCGTGCTTGAGCATACGGGCGCCCAGCATTATGGCGTTTCCCGCCGACGAGCAGGCCGTGCTTATTGTCGTTACAAAACCGTCTATTCCAAGTTCGCGTGCAATCAGTTCGGTGCTCGAGCCACAGTCGTGTTGACTTACAAGTCGAAGCCTTCCGCGGTTGTGGTCGGCCTTGAAGTCGGGGTAGAAGTTCTCGCTCAAGTCCATTCCGCCAACTGATGTCGACGATATGAACCCCACACGCATCTTTCTTACGTCTATCTTGCTGTCGGACAGTGCTTCTTTGCAGGCTAACAAGCCAAGCAACGCTGTGCGCGAATAGCATTTATTTTTATCCAAACCACATATATTCGCAAGTTCGGCGTTCGATTTTTTCACTTCAGATACGGGTACGTCGAGTTCGGTTTGGAAAAACCGAGGCTTGTCCATACCGTGTCGTTTGAGTTTCAGCGACTCAATGTTTTCAGCCACATTGAGCCCAATGCCCGACACCGCACCGATACCAGTAACGGCAATCTTCATTACTTCTTGTTGGCTGTGATGTATTCGGCCAAAGTCTTGACCGAGTAGAATATTTCCTTGCCCTGTGCCGGATTGTCAATCTTGATGCCGTAGTTGCGTTCAAGAATCAGTATAATCTCAAGAGCGTCGATAGAGTCGAGTCCCAAACCACCTTCACCAAATAGTGGAGCCTCTGCGTCGATGTCGGCAGGGGTTATTTCTTCAAGATTCAGTTCGGCGATGAGTTCGCCCTTGAGTTTTTCAATCAATTCTTCCATAGTCGGAATTTTTATGGTTTATAATTAGTGTTTTCCATTAGGTTGAAAATGGCCTTGTACTTGTTGCCAATCAGTTCGCACCAGCCTGTAATGCAGTAGTGCAGGTTGCCACGTTCCATTGCCTTTTCTATGTATTTAGTCATTTTTTCGGTTTCGTGTCCTTCGCTTACAAAGAAAGTGTTTTCCCCTTTAATTTTATAATGAATGCAGATTTCGCCCAGCACAACATTGGCCAAAGTGTACACAAACACGGCGGGGCTTGCCATTGCGTCGCCCTGTTCGCCGATAATCTTTTCGTGGTCAATGTCGGTGTCGAGCGAGCCTGACGAGTTGGCCAGTATGATGCCTATTTCTTCAGGATCGAAATGCTTGTCTTTCAATAGGTAGCCGGTGGCAATGTAGCCAAGTTTGCACAGGTTGTCCATTTTGTAGAACTTCATATTCTCTTCTTCAAGCCCCTTGAACGCTTCGCGAATGAATACGCTGTATTCTTCTGCTTTTGAGGAGAATACGGCCCGTCCGTCGCATTTGACTTGAGAGTTGGCCACAACAACCGTCCGTATGTTTTTTAGTGCCGATGCCTGTGTGTCGATGCCTTCTTTGGCGAATTTTGGCAACGACAGCACTATTGATGCGTTGCAACCGCCAAATCCTGATGCAGTCTTTACGCAGTGGCGCATTTTCAATTGTTGGTGCGCGCCACTAACCTTTAATGGCATTGGTGTCCCTGTCTCGCAGAATCCCATTGTCCCGAAAATGGTGCCAATCTTGAGTTCGTGGGCGCAGACAATGGTCTCTATGACGCCCGAAGCGCCCAATGTGTGGCCAAAGTAAGGCTTAAGGCTTTGTACTGGCAGTTGCAGAAGGCCGGCAAGCGAAACGGCTTTCGACTCCATCTCGTCGTTATAGACAGTGGCTGTGCCGTGTGTGTCCACGAAACTTATGTCTGATGCATTGACGCCTGCTTCACGCATTGCTCCGCGTATAGCAAGGTTGAGTTCCTCACCCGTGCGCGAAGGTCCCGATATGTGGTTGGCGTCGTTGCTTATGGCGCCACCAGCAAGCAGAATGCTGTGCTCTGTCTCGTCAGTCGAGAGTAGCACTGCGCCCGCCGCTTCGCCAAGGTTCAGCCCGTCGCGTTTGGCATCAAAAGGAATGCACTGCTTGTTGCTCAACGATTTGAACGACTTGAACCCGCTTGTGATGAAGTGTGACAGCACGTCGCACCCAACTACGATTACGTTTGAAAATACGCCTGCCTCAATCATTCGTTTCCCAACAATGATTGCAGATACGCCTGATATGCAGGCATTTGAAATAATCATTGGGCGGTTTCCCGCACCAAAGTAACGGCTTATGCGGTCGGCAGTTTTCCAAAGCGATACGCGTCCGTCCATAGTGTCCGACTTATGGTCGATGAGTTCAACGTTGCCTTTGGTAGTGGACATTATTATGCCCACCGACTTGTCGGTAATGTCAATGTGCGACTGCGACAATATGTCCGTAATGGCCATTATCACCAGACGCTCAAATTTGGTGTATTGCGATTCAAGGTCGAGGTTTTTCGACTGAAGCCTTATTTTATGGTCGATGAACAGCGATGCCATTATTGGCGAATCCGACACATCTGATGTCTCGTGCCACGATAGCCCGCTACGGTATGAGCAAAGCGCCGCAATGTTTTCCTGTGTGTTGAATCCCAGAGGGCTTATTATTGAATCGGCGTTTATGTAGATTTTCATTTTATCCATCTTTCTTTCCAGTCCAAATAGAATTTTGGGTTTTCGAGTTCCAGTTCGCGAGTCTTGCCGTCAATAAAAACCTGAATGGAACTGCCTGTAGCCGCTATGGCACCGTCTGATGCACGGTAGACAGTGTATTCAAATTCTATTTTGGCCGCTTTGGTGTCTATGTAGCGGGTTTCAACAATTGCTTCTTCGCCAAATGTCAGTGGCAGTTTGTATTCGCAGTGCACATCGACAATAGGCGCAAACACGCCATTGTCGTAATAGTCCTTGTAGGCGAGGCCGCTGTAATGGCGCCCGAACGATTCCCGCCCATTCTCAAAGTAGCGTATGTACTCACCGTGCCAAACCACCTGCATTGCATCGGTTTCGCTGAAGCGGACAGGAAATTGGTACCTGTCGATGAGCGCTGTAACTCGTTGTGTATGTTTAGTTTTCATTTGTAATGTCTAAAAAGATTTTCATCCTGCATTCGGCAATGGGCGTGCCGTCCGTTGTTGTTTGTGCCGAAATGAGTGTCAGTCCGCCAAGTTCCTGAAGAATGCTTATTTGCGTCTGTATTCTGCTGCCGTTTTTTGGCAGTTGGTGAATAGTCAGTTTGTCAACCGAGCCTATGTAGCCAAGTGGAACAGGCTGGCTGTTCATTGAGCAGATGTATCCAACACGTGCCGCTGCCGATTGAGCCATATGCTCTATTATTCCTGGCTCGCGCAGGTATCCGTTTGAGCAGAATACGTTGTCTTGCCTTACAGTCAATGCAGTGTACGAGGCCTTGTCGTCCATTCCGCAGAATTCGTCCACCATTACAATTGGCGGTCGTTGCGGAATAAGTTTCAGAATGTCGGAACCTTCTATTATAGCGGTGTTCACAATGTAGTTTTTTAGTGAATGCAAAAATATTCAAATGAATTGATAAAGAAAATAGTGTCTGCGAAAGTTGTGCCACTTCCGCAGATACTGAATTTTTGTGTTGCTTTTTGACTGTCAATATGTTAGTCCTAAAAGCCAGAGCGGAATCTTGTTGCCGAAACCGATTTCTATGCCGTCGGCCACCACATAACTGTTTTCAATGTCTTTTATTTGGTTGAATTTCTTGTTTTTGCCACCAACCTCAAAAAGATATTTGCCATCCACCACAAAGTCGCCTTTTCCTGGCATAAAGACTTTGTGGGCCACTGACATTTGCGAAGCGAAATATGTTTCGCGCATTGTCCCGTTGTCGGCGTCAGGCGAAAGTGCGTACATAATGTTTGTGTTGTCGAACAATATCTTTTCTGGCTTGACAAGTTGTGCCATTCCCATTTCGGTAGCATAAATGCTTCTTATTATCGAGGCCCTGTTAAGCAGGTCGAACAACTTGACAATGCTGTTGCGTGAAATCGTCAGTTTCTCTTGCAGTTTCGTGATGTTGAGTGTGTACGGTGCATTTTCGGCCAATATGGCAAGCAGGTGCTTCGCCTTGCGCAGTGTTGCGTATTCAATGTCGCTGATAGACGGGATTTCGCCTTCAATAACCGTGTCGAGTGTTCGCAGAAGGCGTTCGTAAAACCCGTCGCCTTCATCGCGGTAGAAAGGGTAGAATCCGCTTTTTACATATCGTTCGAAATACGGAAGGACCTTTGTCTTCGAGGCAATCTTTGTCGCAATCTTTATGTGCGATGTCAGTATCTCCTCAAGAGTCAAAGTCGGCAATTTGCACGCGCCTTCTAACTCCAGATATTCGCGGAACGACATTCCCGCAAGCGTGTACACACGTGCGCGTCGCGACAGGTCGGCCACCATTTGGTCTTCAATCTTGAGAGCGCTTGAGCCTGTAACTACAACGTTGTAGTTTGGGTACGAGTCGTATATGTTCTTTATCTCACGTTCCCAGCCTTCGTATTTGTGAATCTCGTCAATGAAGATGTGGGTTCCGCCGTGTGTGTAGTGGTGTTCTACCAAGTCAATCAGTGTATGATTCGAAAACCATAGATTGTCGGCTGATACGTATAGAGCCTTGCTTGTGTCGTTAAAGTCGTTTTTTATGTGTTGCAGAATGAGTGTGGTTTTCCCTGTCCCACGTGCACCTATTATGACTATGAGTTTGTTTTTCCAATTTATGTTTTTGTACAGATACCGCGAAAACTTGTCGGTTGTGGTTTCCAGTGTGCGGTTGTATGCTGTAATTAGTCTTTCCATAATTGTTTCCTTTTATTGACACAAAGATAATTATTTACTTTTGAAAGTGAATGTTTTATTTGATTTTTTACTTTAAAAAGTAAGTTTCTTTCATTATTCTTACTTTAAAGGGTAAGATTTGTGTAATTGTTTATTCTTTTAAAGTAAATTTTATAATGGTATTTTACTCTGAAAAGTAACATTTTTAGATAGTTCTTTACTTTGAAAAGTAATGTTTGTCGATGAAACTTTACTTTGTAAAGTAAAATGTGCTTGTATGTTTTTACTTTAGAAGGTAAAGAATGTCGAATATTTTCACTTGTAAAGTAAAAATTGTTGTGTTTTTTTTACTTTGGAAAGTAAAACATTTGTGGTGGTTCTGACTTTTAAAACCCAAGGTTTCTTTTATAGACAAAAAAAACAGGGCCTGGTTTCAGGTCCTGTTTTTTTTGCTATGTGTGATTGTTATAGTTTACATTCCATAATAGAGTGACCAAGGCCAATGCCATCGTATATGTTTGCAACCTTGAGGCCTGCATTTTCCACGCAACGGGCCATATCGTCGGAATGGTACATTTTGCTGTTGCCATTGGCTAGTGCTGTGAAGTAGACGCTTGTCATGGTAAGGTCGAATGCGGCGGTTTCAAACTTCTGGCGGTCCCAGAATGTTTCCATAATGTACACGCTGCTGTTCTTGTCCATTGATTTGGCTGCGCGGCTCAAGATGCTTGTCACTTCCGATTCTGAGAAGCAGTCGAGGAATTGGCTCATCCAGATTGCCTCAAAGCCTGTCGGGAATGGTACTGCAGGGTCGAGCAGGTTGGCTCCGTGTCCGTGAATGCGGTCGGCACCTTCCTTTCCTGCTGTCTGCGCCTTCATCATTTCAATTTGCTGTGGCAGGTCCATTATTGTGACATTGACGTCCTTGTCGAAACTTACGCACTGCATTGCCCAGCGGCCTGTGTTGCCACCAACGTCGAGCAGTGTGCGCGGGTGGTTGGCGAACACTATTTCAAGCGCTTCCTGGAACGAATTGTCGCTGTAGAAATGGTCGAAGCCGAACCAGCTTTTCTGCACTTGCGGTGGCAGTTGTGAGAGTCCCTCGTAAACGGTAGGCCACTCGCCAAAGACCTTCAGACCTTCGGGTTTGCCATTCACGATAGCTTCTT
>CALABN010000329.1 GCA_937885735.1 uncultured Bacteroidota bacterium
GATCATTTATTGATAATCCGATTTGTGTTGCTCTTAAAATAAACAAAGCGGAGGACCACTCACGCTCTGTTTTTCTCATTTTTTTTTTGCTTTATTGAGTTGTCTAATGTTTTCGGTCCACATTGTTATTGCATGAACACAAGCATTGTAAATGAAAAACGGAGAAAACTGGTCGAGCCATTCCTTCTTTCCGTACAATGCGCCTATTCCCGTGGGGCCGTATATCTTATGACCGCTGAAGGCCAAAAAGTCGCAATCGAGTTGCTGTACATCTATCTTGAAGTGCTGGATTGCCTGCGAGGCATCTACCAAGACGGGTATGTTGTGGCAATGAGCAATCTGGATAATCTGCTCGACGGGGTTTATGGTGCCCAACGTGTTCGACACGTATGTTATGGCAAGCATTTTGGTTCGGTCGGTGATGAGTTCCTCGAGTTCGGCAAGATTGAGTTCGCCACGGTCGTCGAAGGCCCATTTTACCACTTTCGAGCCTTTGCGCTCGGCAAGTAGCTGCCACGGAACAATGTTGCTGTGGTGCTCCATTTCCGACACTATCACCTCGTCGCCCTCGCCGATGAATTTTTCGCCGAACGAGTTGGCTACCAAGTTGAGTCCTTCGGTGGCGCCTCGGGTGAATATTATCTCGCTTTCCGACTCTGCGCCGATGAACTGCTGAACAGTCTTGCGGGCATCTTCCATAGCCGTTGTGGCCTTGTTGCTCAGGTAGTGGACGCCACGATGCACGTTGGCGTTGTATTGCGTGTAAACCTCGACAATCTTGTCAATGACGCATTGCGGTTTTTGCGTTGTGGCCGCATTGTCGAAATAGACAAGTGGCTTGCCATTGACGGTTTGCATCAGTATTGGGAAATCTTTTCGTATCTGGTTTACGTCGAAACTCATAACTTACTTTTTTACAATCTTCATCTTCATAATGACATCGCTTAGCGGTCGGTCGTTCTGGTCGGTCTCGACAGACGCGATGCTATCGATGACATTCAGCCCCTCAATCACTTCGCCGAAAACCGTATAGTCGCCGTCGAGGAATGGCGCCCCGCCGTTTGTGGTGTACTCTTTGCGCTGTTCGTCGCTGAACTTGAACAGGCTGATGGTTGAGTCTTTTGCTACCAAAAGGTCGATCAGGCTGTCGCAGTAGTGGTTGAATGATGCGAAATCGTTGGCGCGTTGCAACTTGATGAGCGCTTTTTGGTCGTCGTTGCTGGCGTCGGTCCTGAAATACTTGTTCAGCACGCTTTGCTTGACGGGCGCGTTGTGCTGTTCCGCGATGTGGTCAAGGTCGTTGCTGCTGAACACTCGTCCCGGCACAATCTAGAACTGGC
>CALABN010000330.1 GCA_937885735.1 uncultured Bacteroidota bacterium
AGGCTCGGCGCACAACTGACTCTGGCTGGCGACACTCCGTTCTATATGAGCGGTTACCACAACGTACTGCAACTCAAGCGTGCGATTTACGAGAGCCTTGGCGGTTCAAGTTCGATGCGTGGCGTGATGCGATGCCGTGTACTGTCACGCGGTTTTGCAGTGGCCAATTTTGAGATGAGGCTGAAACTCGCCAAATTCGACGTAGGGTCGCAACACTTCTACATTGCCGTCAATCCGTTGCTCGATATGGGTATGGTCCTTCAGCCATTCGACATCGACGAGCAGGAAGTGCGCACGGCGGTTGCTGCAACAGGCGACAATGCCGACGACTATTTCAAGTTTGGCAAATCGGATATATACAGGCCTCACGCATCTGGCGGTATGGGCTTGAAGGTGGCTATGAACGAGAATTTCATTTTCTCGGTTGACTGGGCGACGCCTTTCAACGAGCAGGACAACGGCAAAAAGTCGAACCTCTACATCAAGATGGGGTACCTGTTTTGACGGCAGTCGACGGCCTTTGGGTAAAGCAGAAAAATGCTATTGCCTTTCCCCATACTTACATTGTGCGAACACGGAAAACGGATTGTCAGGCTTAATGGTCAAATTTGGTGATAAAATCTCTCCAAATAATTGACGTTCAAATGTTTTGTAATCAATTGCCAAATGACAAAAAACGCCGTTCAAACAACGTTTGAACGGCGTTTTTTTTGTTTTGCTTCCGCTTTATTGAATTGTTATCGCTTCGTCAGCAGAATTGGTTGTAAGTTCTTTATAAACAACTGCATTTACAGCAATCAACCACGCAATCGACAATATGAGAACTATTGCACTAATCAGTACGCCAATAATGCCAATGCTCGATGTCAGTATGCCCAAAATCAGCATACCAAATTCAATTGTAAGTGCCACAAGGAGCAACGAGAAGAATATGCGCCACTTGTTTCCATACGTGGTCTCGTTGCTTGCCTTCAATGCTTCCAACGGATTGACATTTCTGTCGAGCATAATGTACAACGACATTGAATAGGCTATGTTCATTACAAGTCCTGGAATAATCAGGAACATCATACCTGCCATCAGTACAATCCATTTCAGACCGCACAAAATAAAAAACTCGCCCATACGTTGGCGATATTTGCTGTCGAAAATGTAGGTCGGGCTGATTACCTTTCCCTTTGACAATTCAAGCGGCAACGAAAGAAACGCTATTGTCGTGCCAACGTTGATGTATGGAATCCATATTGTTATTATCCACAACAAGTATGTTCCAATTATTGAAAAGAAATTTTTTAATCCCAACCTGAAACTTTGGGTATAGACAAGTCCTACATCGAGTTTTTCCATTTTTATACATTTTAGTTAAACAATGAATCAAAGATATTCATATTTATTATTTCCTAACCAACGGCCAAATCAGTTTTTCGAGCCCGTTGACTTTTATTTCGTACATAATGCGCAATTGCTGTCCCAACTTCCCGTCGGGAAAGCCTTTTTGCTCGTACCATACCAAATAAGGCTCGGGCAATTGCACCAATAATTGTCCTTTATATTTGCCGAACGGCATACGCGTGTTGGCTATTTCTATCAGTTCGTGCTGGCTGGGTTGACAAAGTTGCATAGAGTCAAATGTTAATTAGTAATTCTTTTTCAGCCATAGGGCGAAGAAGAAGTCATACACCCTATAAATGCCGTTTTCGTTGTATATGATATCCTTTTCCATAAGCCCCTTAATGGCAGACTGGACGGAACTGGCTGAATTGAGGCTGTGCTTTTTGACAAACGCGCCCGAAGTCACTTTTGACACGTTCACCTCTTTGGCAATGGCCAACAATACGGGCTTTTGCTTGGTGCCAATCAATGACATAAGTTCGGAATATGTGAGTGACTGGGCATTGACAACATTGTCTATGGCGACATCAATATTGTCGGCATTGCAAACTGATCCAACTGGTGTCAGTGCAAAAAGTTCATTCATAAGCACCTGCATATACCAAGTACTGCCATTCATCATTCTGTAAACCTGCTGGATGACATCGCAGGAGATTGTCTTTCCATACATTTCGAATTGTTTTTGGGCAAAAGAGCAATAAGTGTCCATTGGTATTGCCTCAAGCCCCACGACTATGGCGCTTTGATAGAACGGCTTTGATGCAGAAGCAAACATTTGCGACATAATATGCCGTTTACTGCCTGCAAAAATGAACTGGCAGTTTTTGCAATGCTGGATATGCGTGCGCAAAATGGCTTCCACGTTTTTTTGAGCATATGTGGTTATCTGCTGAAACTCGTCAATTGCCACTATGCACGGCTTGTCTGCCGATTCCATATATTCAAATATCTCATTGAGAGTGGCATCCGTCGATTCTACATTACCAATGCTGAAATCGAGTGTGGGTTCCCCGCTGACAGCATCGATTTTGAACCCCACGCGCATTGACTTGACCACGCTGAAAAAACGTTCAAGTACACTGCTTTTCTTCTCTATTTGATTGAACACGGCCTTGCCAAGCAGATATACAAACTCATCAAAGGATGACGTGGAATAAATGTCGATAAAAAACGTGTAGTATCCCTTGCGAACATCATCCTGGGCGAAAAGGTGCTCTATCAGGCCTGTTTTGCCAAGACGACGTGGCGAAATAAGGGCAACATTCCGCCCGTTGGCAATGTTGTGTTTCAACATTTCCGTTTCTTTTGCCCTGTCGCAGAAATATTCGTTTGAGACGTATTTTCCTGTAATGAATGGATTTGTAACTTTTATCATCACATTTGCCTTCTAAGATTATTACTGCAATAATAATAAATTTTATTATCGACTCAATTATTATCTAAATAATAATTATTGCAATGATAAGAATTTTGCCATTGTAATGCTGGTTTCAATGCTACAAATGTGGTTCTGTATGATTGACTGATATATACGGCTAGCAAATGTCCAAAATCGATTCAAATTTTGTATCAACACAAAAGAAACGTATTTTTGCATTCAATTACAATCTGTACAATGAAACTTATTGCTGAACATTTGGTGAAACGCTACGGAAGCCGTACAGTGGTGAAAGACGTGTCGTTTCAGGCTGAGAAGGGCGAGATAGTCGGCTTGCTGGGACCAAACGGCGCAGGCAAGACCACATCGTTCTATATGATAGTGGGGCTGATAACGCCCAACGGCGGTAACATATACATTGATGACATAAATGTTACTAAAGAGCCTATCTACAAGCGCGCCAAACTGGGCATCGGCTATCTGGCGCAGGAAGCGTCAGTGTTCCGCAAGTTGAGCGTTGAAGACAATATTATGTCGATTCTGGAAATGACCGACTTGACCAAGGAACAGCAAAAGGAGAAACTCGAGTCGTTGCTGACAGAGTTCAGCCTTCACCATATCCGCAAGAGCCTTGGCATACAGTTGTCAGGTGGCGAGCGCCGTCGTACTGAAATTGCGCGTGCATTGGCCATCGACCCGCACTTCATACTGCTCGACGAACCATTTGCAGGTGTCGATCCTATAGCGGTGGAAGATATTCAGCGCATCGTGCGACAACTGAAACAGCGTGGCATCGGTGTCATCATAACCGACCACAACGTGCAGGAAACGCTCTGCATTACCGACCGCACATATCTTCTGTACGACGGACGAATAATGAAGGAAGGCTCGGCCCGCGAACTTGCTGACGACGAGGAAGTAAGGCGCGTATACCTTGGCCAGAATTTCGTCTTGCGCGAGGAAACAAAGTCAATAAGCGGACAGAAATAGGCTGTCACTCACTGATTGTCAATTGAAATCAATAGTGATTCTCAAAAAAGCACTTTACATATTGACCTTGCTAATCGTGTGCGCAAACATTGCGGACGCACAGGTGACACGCATCCGCGGAACGGTTGTGGACGACGAGACCAACGAGCCTCTTCCGTTTGTGAACGTGGCCGTCCCTGGCACATCCATTGGCACCATTACAGGCATCGACGGCGAATTCTTCATAGAGACACGCACACACATCGACACGCTCTTGATTTCGTACATTGGCTACCAGCCATTCAGCCAGGCAATCAAAAACGGTGTATATCAACAAATTGACGCAAGACTAAAGTCCGACAACATTGTAATGGACGAGATTGTGGTCCACCCTGGCGAGAACCCCGCATTCCGCATCCTGCGAAAGATTAACGACAACAAGAAACGCAACGACCCGATGCGCCAGGAAAAGTACACCTACGAAGTGTACAACAAAATGGAACTGGACATCAACAACATAAGCGAGGAATACAAGCAACAGAAGATTTTCAAGCATTTTCAGTTCATCTTCGACTACATTGACACATCGGCAATTACGGGAAAGACATTCCTGCCCGTGTTCATAACAGAATCAATGTCGGACTACTATTACCAGAAGAACCCGAAAAAGCAAAAAGAGGTAATCAAGGCCAACCGCATATCGGGTATGGAAGACGATATGATGTCGGAATTTACTGGAAAAATGTACCTCGACTTCAACCTGTACGACAACTTTGTACCTATTCTCGGCCACGATATGGTGAGCCCAATAGCAGGCATCGGACAGGCATACTACAAATACTACCTGCTCGACAGCGCCTACCGCGACAACCACTGGTGCTACCAAATATCGTTCAAGCCGAAACGCAAGCAGGAACCAACCTTCACGGGCTATTTCTGGGTTCACGACACCACGTTTGCCATTGAAAGCTACAAAATAAGGATTGCCGAAGGTGTGAACATCAACTTCATTTCAGATTTCGTTGCAGAGCAGACATTTACATACGTTGACGATTCGGTGTGGTTTCCGCAGAAGCAGGAACTGTTCATCGACTTTGCCGTGACCAACAAGGAATATGGTTTCTTCGGACGGAAAACGACATCGTACACCAACATCAACCTGCACCCCGACACGGAAGGCGTCTTTTCTTCATCGATGCCGATAGAGACCGTGTTGCTCGACGATGCAATGTCGAAATCGACCGACGACTGGAATGAACTACGGCACGAAGAATTGAGCGAGCGGGAAAAAGACATATATAAAATGGTGGACTCGGTAAAGGAAGTGCCACTGTTCAACAGTTTCGTAAAGATTGTCAACACGCTGGTGACTGGATACTGGGTGAAGGACCTTGTTGAGATTGGCCCGTACTACACGCTCTACAGCTTCAACCCTATTGAAGGAAGCCGGTTCAAGATAAGCCTGCGCACAAGCAATGAGTTCAGCACCAAATACATGCTGTATGGACATCTGGCCTATGGGACGCGCGACCGCAAGCTGAAATACGGATTCGGCATTACCGACATGTTCGGGACCGCCCCCCGACGGTGCGCCAACGCCTACTTCTTCCACGACAACGAGCAACTAGGCTTGACCGACAATGCATTCCTTACCGACAATATCCTGTCGTCGCTGTTTGCACGCGAGCAAAACGACAAGCTCACCATTGTGAACGAAGGAGGCGCCTACTACGACCACGAATGGTTTCTCGGATTCTCGACAAAGTTCAAGGTGCGCCACAAGCAGATTTACGCTTCTGAAACAGTGCCGTTCAAAATGTACGACATCAACCTTAACGACACTGTCGACGTCCACAAACTGAAGACTACGGAATTGTCGCTGAACGTAAGGTTTGCCTACAACGAGAAGTTCATTATGGGAAAATTCGAGCGCAGAAGCCTCGGCACCAAATACCCGATACTGACTCTCGGCCTAACTGTTGGCATTCCCGACATTATGGGTAGCGACTACGAATACTACAAACTGCATTTCAGCATCGACCACACGGTGCCGATTAACCCTTTGGGCGACTTCCGATACATAATAGATGCGGGCAAGACATTCGGCAAGGCACCGTTCCCATTCCAGCAACTGCACGAGGGCAACCAGACTTACGCCTACGACGAGTACGCATTCAACCTTATGAACTACTACGAGTTTGTAAGCAACGAGTACCTCACTTTCAT
>CALABN010000331.1 GCA_937885735.1 uncultured Bacteroidota bacterium
GAATCCTACGGCATACCTGGCCTTACGGTGGTTGAAAAACGCGTGATTGCGCTGTTCGTATTTGCGGCCTGCATGTGGATTTGCGAGGCTGTTCCAATCTGGACAACTTCAGTTCTGGTAATGGTTCTGATGCTGCTGGTGACTTCCGACAGTATGCTGATGCCTTTCCGTCCTGAAGGTGTGCTTCCGGATAATGCTATCAGCTACAAGGCTATCATGGCAGCTTTTGCTGATCCTACGGTGATGCTGTTTATGGGTGGTTTCGTGCTGGCTATCGCTGCAACGAAGTATAAATTCGATGCTGCTCTGGCAAAGGCGCTGATGAGACCTTTCGGTGACAAGCCTGCAATGGTAATGCTCGGCTTTATCCTGATTACTGCACTGTTCTCTATGTTTATGAGCAATACCGCAACCGCAGCTATGATGCTGGCCATCCTTACCCCTGTGCTGGCAAGTCTGAAGGACAGCCGCGGCAGAATCGGTCTGGCCCTTTCCATTCCTGTAGCTGCAAATGTCGGCGGTATGGGTACTCCTATCGGAACCCCTCCCAATGCTGTTGCCGTTAAATATCTGAACGAAACACTTCCTGAGCCTGTAGGCTTCGGTAACTGGATGCTGGTAATGGTTCCTGTGGTTATTCTGGTTCTTTTCCTGGCCTGGGTATTCCTGTGCAAGGTGTTCCCCTTCGGAAAAGGCGAGACCGTAAAGGTTGAGATTGAAGGCGAATTTGACAAGAGTCCTAAAGCCTGGGTTGTGTATATCACCTTTATCGTTACCATACTGTTGTGGGTTACCGGAAAATGGACTGGCCTGAATGCTAACGTGGTGGCTCTCGTTCCATTTGCAACGTTTGCTATCTGCGGAATCTTCGACAAGAACGACCTCCGCAAGGTGGACTGGGATGTTCTGTGGCTTGTGGCCGGTGGTTTTGCACTTGGCGTGGGTCTTGACAAGACCGGTCTGGCTTCCCATCTGGTAGAGGCTATCCCATTCAACACATGGCCTGTAATGCTTGTCCTCATCGGCAGCGGTCTGCTCTGCATACTGATGTCCACCTTTATGAGCAACAGCGCCACGGCAGCTCTTCTGATTCCTATCCTGGCAGCCGTAGGAAGCGGTATGACCGAGCAGCTGGCCCCATTTGGCGGCGTGGCTACATTGCTGGTTGGTATTGCGCTGTCTGCTTCTCTGGCTATGGCTCTTCCGATTTCAACGCCTCCAAATGCGCTGGCATACGCCAAGGGATTCATCAAGCAGAAGGATATGGCCCTCGTGGGAATCTTTGTGGGTATCGTAGGTATGATTATTGCATACTTTATTTTGATATTCGCTGGAAAAATGGGTTTGTTGGTTGGTTAAATTGATTGAGAATGAAAAGAATAGTTATATTGATGGCAACTGTGCTGTTATGCTCCGGCGTAAAGGCACAGCAGCCTGCTCTCAAGAAAGCTGAACTGCGTCAGGATACCCCGGAAAAAGTGTCCAAGGATCAGTCTTTATCGGAGAAGAATACTGATGGCAAAGAGACTCCGAAAACCAAACCGGCCGACGCGAAACATCAGCACCATAAAGTTAGGGTAACCCCTTACGGCTTTGTGAGAAATTATTTTACCTACGACAATCGTAGTACCTACTATGTAATCGGAGGTGAATATAATATGATTCCCAAGGACGAGAACTGGAATATGACGGAAGCAGAAGCAGCTGCTACGGGTCTGGAACGCTATGACCTGAACGCTGTTCCTACCGCCAGTTTCCTTGCCATTACTACCCGTATAGGTCTGAACCTTGAGGGCCCGGAGGTATGGGGCGCAAAAACCAGTGGTAAAATTGAAGGCGACTTCGGCGGTTTCAGTACCACAAATAGCGTGTTCCGTATCCGTCAGGCTTTTGCCAAGTTGAACTGGAAGAATGAAGAAGAACGTACAAACAGCGAACTTCTGATGGGTCAGACCTGGCATCCGCTGAGCGGCGATATCATGCCTGAAGTTCTTGGCATGGCAGCTGGTGCTCCATTCCGTCCCCACAGCCGTACTCCTCAGGTTCGCTATCAGTTTTATCAGGGAGACTTCGGTTTTACCGTATCTGCACTCTATCAGTTGCAGTATATGAATCAAGGTCCGACATACGATGGCTCAAAATGGAGCCGTACCAACAGCACAGAGTATGCGAATAACGCCATTATGCCGGAATTCTTCCTGGGTGTAAACCTCAAGAACCAGCATATTTATGCGCAGTTGGGCGCAGATCTGCAGACCATCCGTCCTCGCACTTTCGGTACTGTGGATAATGGCGGCGTAACTTACAAGGTTCCCGTAAATGAAAAACTGACTTGCCTTACGCCAACCCTGTATTTCCAATATACAGACGGCCGTTTTGCTTTGAAATTCCGTACACTTCTGGCAGAAAATACCAGCCATCTGAATATGCTCATGAGTGGCTATGGTGTAACGGGTATGAATGCTGACGGTAGTTGGGAATATACCGCCCTCCGCAACTCTACAAGCTATATCAATTTTGCATATAACATAGGCAAACGCAAGGATATCCGTCTGGATCTTTTCTTCGGCTATATGAAGAACCTCGGCCTTACCGACAAAGGTGCGCAGTTAGCTGATCAGAACAACGACGGTCTGGCTGATGCCAATTATGTCTATTGCAAAGGCAATTATACCAACATCAACAGCATCTACAGAGTGGCTCCTTCGGTAAGCTATAACCTTAAACACTTCAACGTGGGTCTGGAATATGAACTCACCGGTGTTAATTATGGTGATTTGCAGTTGGATGGTACTGTAGAAGGTATGCGTGATGTTTTAGGCCACAGAGTATGCGTTTTGATGAAATATAATTTTTAATAATTATATGAAAACCAAAGAGTCCTCGTCGTAAACAGGCGGGGATTCTTTTTTTTTCGGAAATATGTTGGAACTTTTAGGAACTTGGGGATATTGGGGACTGTTTTTAGGCTCTTTTGCTGCTGCTACAGTAGTGCCGTTTTCTTCGGACGTACTCATTATCGGAATTCTGCTTGCTGGCGGAGATCCTTTATTGAGTTTCCTTTCTGCAACTCTTGGAAACTGGCTTGGCGGACTTACATCGTTCGGTATAGGCTGGCTCGGCAAATGGGAATGGCTGGAAAAATGGTTTCATGTAAAGAAGGAAACACTTGAAAAACAAAAGGCTATAATTGATAGATGGGGGGCATTACTGGCAATATTCTCCTGGCTTCCGGTGGTAGGGGATGTGTTTGCTATAGGATTGGGTTTTTATAAAGTCCGCCCTGGGCGGTGTGCCTTCTGGCTATTGGTAGGCAAGGCCCTGCGCTATCTGTTGTGGATAGGGCTTTTTATGATTTTCGGGGAAAATATTCCCTGGCTATGATCTGATTAAATCAGCAATCGTGGCGGGTACGATACTTACAAGTTCTTGCGGAACAATGGAAAGCATAAGTCCTCGCATACCTGCGCTGATGTAGATGATATCATAGTTACAACAGGAGGAATGAATCCAGGTAGGATATGATTTTTTCATCCCGATAGGGGAACAGCCGCCCCGGATATAGCCAGTAAGTGGGAGTAATTCTTTTTGATGTATCATCTCGCAGCTTTTGTTGCCTGTGATTTTCGCGACTTTCTTTAAGTCCACTTCCTGGTCTCCTGGAATTACGCATACGAAAATACCTATCTTATCACCACGTAAGACTAAGGTTTTGAACAATTGATTGAGAGGCAGATGTAGTACATTGGCTGTATGCTCTGCTCCAAGGTCGTCTTCATCAACAGGATAGGGGAGGAGCGTGTAATGAATTTTCTTTTGGTCGAGAATCCTTGCTACGTTTGTTTTTGAAATCTTGTTATCTGCCATAGTTCAGCTGTGGTTGGAAACTGTACTAAAATTAATAAGTTCATCGAGTTCCAGCCACCGCATTTCCTTTTCATCTAATTCTGAAAGAATTTCACCGATACGGTTGCTGGTTTGGGTTAGTTCTTCAATTGTTGCCTCTCCGCTGTTTAGTATTGTTTCTAATTGTTGCTTCTCCTGATTAAGGTGTTCTATATCGTTGGTCAATTGTTCATATTCTTGTTTTTGTTTATACGACGCCTTGGGTTTGTCGTTTCTGGGACGTTCCGTTTTGGGTTTTTCATCCCGATGCTGTTTGGAGGCCTCCTTTGTCTGTTGGAGTCTGGTTTTCCTGTATTCAGTATAATTGCTGTGGTAGTCGCGGATTTTACCCTCACCTTCAAACACAAAAATATGGTCCACGAGGTTGTCCATAAAACTACGGTCGTGGCTTACGATAATCAGGCATCCTTTATAGGTGGACAGAAACTGCTCCAGGATTTCGAGAGTGTAAATGTCCAGATCGTTTGTGGGCTCGTCCAGAATGAGAAAATTCGGATTGGCCATAAGAACTTTCAGCAGATAGAGCCTTCGTTTCTCGCCACCGCTGAGATTGCCAAAGTAGTTATATTGGGTAGTTCCGTCAAATCCGAAGTAGGTCAGGAATTGGTGAGCTGTTAATTCTTTTCCTCCTTCCAGTTGTATAACATCGGCAACCTCCTTGATGATTTCAATTACCCGCATGTCATCCTTGGTTTTGAGACCGTTTTGGGTATAGAATCCGAATTTAATGGTCTGTCCGACTATTACCCGACCGCTGTCGGGACGGAGCTGTTCTGTAATGATATTTAGAAATGTAGATTTACCGATACCGTTTGGACCTACGATACCGATTTTTTCTCCTTTTTTGAAAGTGTAGCTGAAATCATCAATTACTTTCTGGCTATCGTAACTTTTGCTGATATTGTATAGTTCCAGAATCTTGCCGCCGATACGTTCAGTTTTTACGGTGAGTTGTGGCTTTTTATCCTCGAATTTAGTATGAACCTTTTCTTCAAGTTCGTAGAATGCATCTATTCTTGCACGGGCTTTCGTCCCGCGAGCCTGAGGCATTCTTCGCATCCAGTCCAGTTCAGTACGGTAAAGACCTTTGGCTTTTTCAACCTCAATGCGTTCGTTATATTCCCGTTCAGCTTTCTTCTCAAGATAATAGTTGTAGGTGCCGCGATAATGGTATAACTGGCTGTTATCAATCTCGATAATATCCTGGCAGACATTATCAAGAAAATAACGGTCGTGAGTAACGGCGATGACAGTGCCCTTGTACTGCTGAAGATGCGCCTCAAGCCACTGCACCGATTCGGCATCGAGGTGGTTAGTAGGCTCGTCGAGCAACAAGATGTCGGGCTCCTGCAGGAGCAAACGGCACAAGGCAACACGACGGCGTTCACCGCCTGAAAGGTTTTCAATCTTCCAATCGGCTGGCGGACAGCGCAGAGCGTCCATAGCGCGTTCAAGGGTGCTGTCGAGTTCCCAACCGTTGTGCTGATCGATGAGTTCGGTGAGTTCTCCCTGACGTTCAATGAGTTTGTTCATCTCATCGTCACTCATAGGTTCGGCAAACTTAAGGTTCACGGCTTCGTACTCCTTCAGCAAGGCGACAATTTCGGCCGTACCTTCCTCCACAACCTCGCGCACGGTCTTTTGCGGATCAAGTTTTGGTTCCTGTTCGAGATATCCTATCGAATATCCAGGCGAAAAGACCACTTCGCCCTGAAAACTCTTGTCAACGCCAGCAATTATCTTCATCAATGTTGACTTTCCAGCGCCGTTCAAGCCCAAGATGCCAATTTTTGCACCATAGAAAAACGATAGGTAAATATTGTTTAGGATACGTTTTTGAGGCGGAATAGTCTTGCTGACCCCCACCATAGAGAAAATGACCTTGTTGTCTTCTGCCATAATTTTAAGGTGTGTTCAAATTAATACATCATTTTTTTTCAAAAATAATCAAATATGCTTGCGTTGCAATTGCTGTCGAAAATTCAAATTGTTAGATTTGCAGACAAAAATCAGGACACGATGAAATTCAACATAAATTTCGGCAGTATGAGCAACGTCGGCAAGGTAAAGGAGCACAACACCGACGCCATTATCGAGTTTCCAATAACCGACGGCCACGTGTTTGCCGTATGCGACGGCCACGACGGAGTTGAGTTTGGCGGTGCACTGGCATCGAAACTGACAACCGAGGAAATAAAGCGCTACTTCTTCGACCGCTCATACAGCAACATCTCAAACGCCCTGACCAATGCCGTGTCGTACGCAAACTACTGCGTAAACAATCAGTCAAACAAGGACACCAAGTACAACGGCATAGGCTCGACACTTGCCATTCTGATAATCCAAAACGACGAGGCCTACTACGCTTCGGCAGGAAACAGCCGTATCTACATATATAAAAATGGCCAAATTGCGCAGATTACGCGCGACCACGTTGAAAATGGCCAAGTTACAGTGCTTGTTGGCAAGGACAAGAACATAAAGTTCAGCGTATGCAAGAACCCAATCCAACTCGACGGCGACGAGCGGTTTCTGCTATGCACCGACGGGCTGACAAGCCAAATATCTGACAACGAAATATTTGAAATACTAAACAACGACGATATGTCGTCGGAATTCAAGACAGCGCAACTTATTGAGAAGGCAAACACCGCTGGCGGAGCCGACAACGTATCGGTACAAGTAATCGATTTTTCGACAATGGATAAAAAGCGCGAGCCAAAGGTCTCTATTTGGCGTTCGGTGGCGATAGTGTCAATATTGCTACTCATCATTATCGGATTCTACGAAGTTTACAAGTTCAAAGTGAACGAGGACACGCCAACCAAATCAGACGACACGGAAACGGTTGAAGTCAAGGTTGCGGAACCCACGAAAGCCGACGAGACAGCCGTGACCGAGCAAGCGCCCGAGCCTAAACAGCAAACCGCCGAAAGCGTCATCGAATCGAACCTGATTGAGAAGCAACAGGCCAACGCCAAACAAGAGCAAAACGCCAAAAGCAAAGAGACTATCTACTACCACGTTGTGGAGAAAGGCCAAAACCTGTTCCGCATCGGACTACGATACAACGTTCCGCTCAACAGAATTGAAGAGTTGAACGGCGACGACGCCACCCACCTGACTATCGGGGCGAAACTGAAAGTGCCCGTAAAGGCCATCCACACCATCGTCAACGGCGAAACAATAGAGTCGATTGCAAGCAAATACGGCAGTTCGGCACAAGACATTGTCAAGGCAAACCAACTAACTGACGGCGAGGAACTTGAAGTGGGCGACGAACTGGTGATTCCACTTCAGAAAAAATAATGTCAAATGGCTGAATCGGCAAGAAAGAACACGCTGAAAAGCCTGTTGCCGACAATAATCCCACTACTCGTCTTTATTGCCGTTGAAGAGATTTATGGCACAATAACCGCCACTATATTTGGCGTGGCCACTGGCATTGTGCCGTTCCTGTGGAAACTCGCTAGACAAAAGGTTGCCGACAAATTTCTGCTACTCGACACGGGACTCGTCGTGGTCTTGGGCGCCGTCAGCATTGCCGTCGACAAGATTGGCAATCAAAGCCTGCAAGCCACCGCAATAGGCGCCATTTTATCCGCCATTTTGGGCATATCGGCCTATACGCCATACAATTACCTATTGGCTACAGCCAAACACTCATTGAAAATGCCAATCAGCAAGTGGCAAGAGAAGGCTATGACCGCCAATTTGCGCAAACTATTTTGGTTATCAATAATCTTTACAGTAATTGCATTCTGCCTGCCAAAATTCATTCCTGAAGAGAACTGCAGACAGGCGAATATCTGGCTGATATCAATATTGACGATTTTCTACTTTGCACACGGAATAATATCAAACAAAATAAAAATGAATCAGTTAAACAACGAAGAACAACTGCCAATTGTAGACGACAACGGCAAGGTGATTGGCAAGGCGCCACGTAGCGTGTGTCACTCCGACCGCTCACTGCTACACCCTGTCATCCACCTGCACGTATTTAACACTAAAGGCGAACTTTATCTGCAGAAACGCTCAATGACAAAGAAAATACAGCCTGGCAAGTGGGACACTGCCGTTGGCGGACACATTTCGTTCGGCGAAGACATACTTACGGCTCTCCAACGCGAGTCACGCGAGGAAATAGGGCTTGTCGGCTTTGAGCCTATTGCGATAACCCACTACAAATGGCAATCGGCGGTTGAGTCGGAAATAATAAACGTGTTCGCCACCGTCACCGACAAACCGCTAATCAGCAAGAACGACGAAATCGACGATGCGCGCTTCTGGACACTTGACGAAATACGCAACGCTATCGGCAAAGGCATAATGACGCCCAATTTTGAAAAGGAATTCGCGAATATCATTGATACAAAAGATGTTGCCGATGCCATCGTAAAGGCGTCAACATCGTTAGGCAAGGCATAACAAATCATTATTTACAATATAATATTATAAATCAATATCATACCACCATTATTATAGACATTTACATTAAAAACAATTTCAAATCAACATAAATTCGACCATTTTTCTTTCAATATAAAAGCAAAATAATAAGTTTTTCTTTCAATTTTAACATTTAACGTTTGTAATTTAATTTTGATATACTACTTTTGGCGCGTCAAAAAAAACAGACAAAAGATGAGCAAACTGAACTTACCCAAAGGTTACAAGCCAATCCTGAACCTGACACAGACGGAATTGGGCATTCAACGCATCAAGGACTTTTTTCAGACGAACCTGTCGGCCGAACTGCGCCTACGCAGAGTCACCGCGCCACTTTTTGTGCTGAAAGGCACTGGCCTGAACGACGACCTTAACGGAATTGAGCGCCCCGTAACCTTCCCCATCAAGGATATGAACGAGCAGAAGGCTGAAATCGTCCACTCGCTTGCAAAATGGAAGCGTATGATTCTGGCCGACTACAACATAGAGAACGGCTTCGGCATCTACACCGATATGAACGCCATCCGCTCCGACGAGGAACTCGACAACATCCACTCGCTATACGTCGATCAATGGGACTGGGAAATCCACATTGGCAAGGAAGACCGCAACATCGAATTCCTGAAGACTGTGGTGAAACGCATCTTCTACGCTATGCGACGCACGGAATATCTTGTGTACGAGATGTTTCCCGAGATAAAGCCTCAACTTCCGCAACGCATACAGTTCATCTATGCCGAAGACCTATATAAGATGTACCCCGATATGACCACCAAAGAGCGCGAGAACGCCATTGCCAAGAAATACGGCGCGGTGTTCATTATGGGCATCGGCGGGAAATTGAGCAACGGCGAGAAGCACGACGGCCGTGCTCCCGACTACGACGACTGGACAACACCAACTGGCGACGGACATTTCGGCCTGAACGGCGACATACTGGTCTGGGACGATGTGCTAGGCCACGCGCTTGAACTATCGTCGATGGGCATCCGCGTTGACAAGGAAGCGTTGCTCCGCCAACTCGAGATAACTGGACAGCAGGAACGCAAGGAACTGTATTTCCACAAACGCCTTCTCGACGGAACCCTGCCCCTATCAATCGGCGGTGGCATCGGACAGTCGCGCCTGTGTATGTTCTTCCTGCGCAAGGCCCACATTGGCGAGATACAGGCAAGCATCTGGCCCGACGATATGCGAAAGACTTGCGCTGAAAACAACATTCCGCTGATATAACAGAGATACAAACAGATACGAAAAGACGAATTGGGGGACAATTCGTTTTTCGGCATCATTGTAGGAACATTATCATCAACAAAAGAATGGCAGATTACTATGATATCGACGGCGTTTATGTAAGCGAAGAAATCCTTGAAAAGCGTTTCTTGTGCGACATATCCGTTTGTAAGGGCCGTTGTTGCGTAGAAGGCGTTTCTGGCGCTCCACTTACCGACGAAGAAACCGCAATCTTGGAAGACATCTTCCCGACAATAGAAAAAAGGCTGACACCTAAAGTTGTCCAACACATAAAGCAAGAAGGCAAATGGTATACCAACATTGATGGCGACAAAGTCACGATGCTGGTAGATGATGGTCCGTGCGCCTATACCGTCAAAAAAAATGGAGTGACAATGTGCGCCATTGAAATGGCTTGGCGAGATGGAGAAATATCATTTCAGAAACCGATATCGTGCCATTTATACCCTATAAGGATTGACGAGTACGAGGGCAAAGACATCCTCTCATACGAGCAAATCGATATGTGCAAAGAAGCCAGAACGAACGGAGACGAATCAGGCCTTCCATTATATGTTTTCCTAAAAGAGCCTCTGATACGCAAATACGGCGAATCCTGGTATAATAAACTATGCGACTTTGCCAAAGACTAAGGCTTACATCATCTGCAAATTCCACAAATCGCTGAACTTGCCATTAAGCGCCATCAAGTCGCTAAAATTGCCCTGTTCTACCAATTTGCCATTCTCGAGCACAAATATCTCGTCGGCCCAACGTATAGTACTCAACCTATGCGCAATGACAATGATAGTTTTGCCTTGGTTCCTTAATTCCTGCAAAGTGTCGTGAACGTATTTTTCCGAAATTGAATCCAACGAAGATGTGGCTTCATCAAAAATGATGATTTCTGGATTTTTGTAAAGCACACGCGCTATTGCCAGACGTTGCTTTTGTCCGCCAGACAGCATTGCCCCATCTTCACCTATTTGAGTTTCGTATCCATCGGGCAAATTTTTAATGAAATCAACTAGACCAAGTTGCTTTACGATACCTTCAATTCGTTCGACATCTGGCTCTAATTCGCCAAGCGCGATATTTTCGACAACATTCCCCGAGAACAATGTAACCTGCTGAGGCACAACCGAAACAACAGAACGAAGACTTTTGTTCGACAGTTGGTTTAACGGTGTGTCACCGATAAGGATTTTACCCGACGATATTGGATAAAGATTCTGCAAGAGATTTATCAATGTCGTTTTTCCCGAACCGCTTTCGCCAAGAAGCCCGACAATACTGCCTTTTTCAACAGTCATATTAATATCGAAAACTCCCTTATCGGTTCCCTTATATTTATATTCAACATTTGAGCATCTGCAAATATAATCCATTACTACCTCTGTTAATAAATAAGTTCCTTAGTGTACTCCATCGAAGGATTACCGAAAATATCCGCGGTCTTTCCTTCCTCGACAACCTTTCCGTCCTTCATTACAAGAATAATATCTGCATTTTTTATAGTTGATAATCGATGGGCAACTATTATTAATGTATATTGATCAGATATATTATTAATGGATTCTTAAGACAACAAGAAAGTCAAAAACAATTGTCTGTATTAGCTGAAATAGCAAAACAGC
>CALABN010000332.1 GCA_937885735.1 uncultured Bacteroidota bacterium
CTGTTGAAAAATTAACTAATGTAGGAACATTTTTAGTTAATACTATTGGAGAAATTATTAAAGGTTTAGGCGGCGTTAAGGGCTTATTACCTGCAATAATTCTAACAATACAAGATATATCTTGCGTTGGACAATGCTCACTTACAGTTGCATTGCCAATTATTTCAGCGTGTGGCGTTGAAACCTGCGTATTGCCTTCTGCCGTGCTTTCCACTCACACTGGCGGTTTCAAGGGGTTCACTTTCCGCGACCTAACCGATGATATGCCTCTCATCAACGAACACTGGTGCAAGGAAAACATCAAGTTCGATGCCATTTACACTGGTTACCTTGGTAGCACCAGGCAAATTGACATTGTGCTTGACATCATCAGCAAAACACTGAACACTAACGGATTGACTATAATCGACCCTGCAATGGCCGACAACGGAACATTGTATTTCGGCTTCGACGATGCATTTGTAAGCGCAATGAAAAAACTTTGCGCAAAGGCAGACTATGTGTTGCCAAACATCACTGAAGCCTGCTTCATCACTGGTAGCGAGTACCGAACTGAATACGACAAGGAATACGTTATGGACCTGCTTGACAAACTCACTGCCAACGGTGCTAAAAACGTAATCCTCACAGGCGTAAGTTACAAGCCAGAAACCACAGGCGTAGTTGTATATGAAAATGGCGAATACAAATATTACGAGCATCGCAAGATAGCGCAAGGATGCCACGGAACAGGCGACGTCTATGCTTCAGCGTTTGTTGGCGCACTTATGAACGGAAAGTCAGCCTTTGAATCCGCCAAAATTTCAGCAGACTACACCGTCAAGAGCATCGAAAACACTCAAGGCGACAAGTCACACTGGTACGGATGCAAGTTTGAGACTGCCATTTCCGACTTGCTGAAAATGTTGGGCAAATAATCACTCTCCGACCAATCATCGACAATGAAGCCATTAAAAGCCATATTGCTGATTCTTTGCATTTTGCCAACCATTGTAATTGCACAGACAAGCAATTCAGAACAACGGTACAAGGATGCTATGCAAAACGCAAAGACCGCATTTGACGCAAAAATGTATTCCGACGCGCTTTATTTCTATCGCGAGGCACTCAAGATAAAGCCTGACGCAAAACTGCCACGCTACAAGATTGAGGACATCCGCACAATATACATCGATGAGAATTTAAAGGAAATCACTGAAACACAAACCGTTGAACAGCCAGAAGCAAAACAACAGGCTAAAACCAAAGCGGATGAACAGATTGAGGCAGAAGTCATCAAGGCAACATCGGAAATGGAAACCTTGAAACTTGTTGCCAATGTTATGGTTATCGACGAAGAACCAATTGAAACAGAAGAAAATATCGAGGTTGACGAACTCATTCAGTCAAGACAAGTTTTGGCATTGTCCGAAATGGAGCAAAAAAGCGATGCAAAGATAGAATCAAAAGACACGCCAAAGGCTGAAATAAAGAAAGTGGACAGGCAACCTTTCACACCAGAGCCAGCAAAACCTCAAGTTGAAGAAAAGACAGAACCTGAAAATCCTCAAGCGAAAGCAATGCCAGAGCCAAAAGTTGTGGCAGAAAAACCGAAAGCGAAACCTGCACCACAACCCGTCAGCAAGCCAAAACAAATGACCGACGAGGAAAGGGAAGCGTGGATTGAAGCCGAACAGGAGAAACTTCGACAGCAATATCCCGAACAAAAGACAGTTTTGGAAATTGACCAGCCTGAAAAGCACATAACCCGCGTTATTATGAACATTGACAACAAGATATCAATCTACCTTAAAGTCAAGCACAGTTGGGGTGCCACATTCTACTTCGAAGAAGTCATCGGACTTGACAACCTACAGAGCATCAACGAGATATACTTCAACAAAATGACAAATCTTGCAACCTATGGACATTAAATTCTACCAATATATTGATGCCGAACCAGAAGACGTCTTTATGTCACTCACCAATCCACGCTCAATAGAATTGTGGAGCAGTCTGCCTGCCGATATGAGCGCTGAAGAAGGTTACGAATTTTCAATTTTCGACGGTGACATAGTTGGTCGAAACATCAAGGTTATTGAAAACCAAATGCTTCAACAGGAATGGTATTTCGGTGACGATAACGCAGAACCGTCAATTGCCACAATCAAACTACACCCCGACAAAACTGGCACATCTGTTGAAGTCCGTCACACAAACATACCCGCCGATGCCTTCGACAACATCAACGAGGGCTGGCACGAATACTACATTGGCGCCATCAAGCATTTCTGCGAAGACGAAGAGTAATTTCATTTAAGATTTTGAATAAAAAATCAGGATTCTGTATTTGTTTGTGCATCTTCTTGTTCAAACAAGTCGAGACACCTCTTGAATTTTGCCTTAAAACAAACCCAAATCCCCGAATTTGGCATTTTTCAGTGATTTCATTCCCCGAATTTAGCATTTTTCGGGGATTTCATTCCCCGAATTTTACATTTTTCGGGGATTTCATTCCCCAAAATTTGCATTTTTCGGAGAATTGCCACACATTTGTAGCAAAATACACAAGTATGATACAAAGGACACTGTTTGATAATATTTGCAAAAGATTCTTCACTGGCAAAGCCATTGTAATTTTTGGCGCTCGACAGACAGGGAAAACCACGTTGATAAAAAATATCACAGACAAATACATCAACGAAGGCAAACTTGTGCTTTGGCTTAATGGTGACGAGGCAAACACTCGTTCACTTTTTGAAAACGCATCAGAGGCTAAATTCCGTTCAATAATCGGCAAGAACAACATTATTGTAATTGACGAGGCTCAACGCATTGAGGATATAGGCATAAAGGCAAAAATCATCACCGACAATTTCCCTGACGTACAACTTGTGCTTACTGGCAGTTCATCTTTCGACCTGGCAAACAAGATTAACGAGCCATTAACTGGACGGAAATGGGAATACAAACTATACCCACTGTCGTTTGGCGAACTTTGCGACCACTACGGTTTCCCAACAACACTTCAAAGTCTGCCTTTACGTTTAATCTACGGCTGTTACCCTGACGTGGTTTGCCATCCTGGCGACGAATATCAAATCCTGTCGACATTGTCTGACAGTTACTTGTACAAAGACGTACTGGAATGGGAACGCATCAAGCATCCTGAAAAATTGGTAAAACTGCTTCAAGCGCTCGCATATCAAGTCAGTGGCACGGTTTCGTACACAGAGATTGGCAACCTCATTCAAATGGACAAGGCAACAGTTGAGAAATACATATCATTGCTGGAGCAGGCGCACGTGATATTTAGGCTTGGCTCTTTCAACAGAAATATGCGCAACGAGTTGAAATTTGCAAAAAAAGTGTTCTTCTACGACAATGGAATCCGAAACGCCGTAATAAACAACTTTGCCAACGTGGAAATGCGCGACGACAATGGGAAACTATGGGAGAATTATATGATAAGCGAATTGATAAAACGCAATGCATACAAACTACGCAAATGCAATTCCTACTTTTGGCGGACAACTGACAAAAAGGAAATTGACTACATTGAAGAGGCCGACGGCAAACTCACCTGCTATGAATTCAAGTGGAACAAGAACAAAAAAGGGAAAAAAATCACAGATTTCCTTGCCACATATCCTGAAGCCACTTTGGTGACTATAACACCCGACAACTATTACGAATATTTAATGTAGGGGAAAATCTATAAAGCAAAAAAATCCGCATCCTGTTGGGTGCGGATTTTTTTAACATCAAATTAATTACCCGTAAATCTTGTGCTGACCTGCCAACAATGTGTTCTTCAGCAGGCTGATGATTGTCATTGGGCCCACACCGCCAGGAACAGGCGTAATGTAACTGCACAATGGCGCAACCTCGTCAAATTTGACATCACCCTTCAACTTGAAACCTGACTTTGTCTCGGTTGAAGGCAAACGGTGAATGCCCACATCGATGACAACGGCACCTGGCTTAATCATATCGGCAGTGACAAACTCTGGCTTGCCTATGGCCACAATCAGAATGTCGGCTCTACGGCAAATCTCCTTCAGATTCTTTGAACGGCTGTGGCAGATTGTCACTGTTGCATTTCCTGGATTTGACTTACGCGACATAAGCAGGCTTATTGGCGTACCAACGATATTGCTACGGCCCAAAACCACGCACTCCTTTCCTTCTGTCTCGATATTGTATCGGGCCAGCAATTCCATAATTCCCGCAGGTGTTGCAGGCAGGAACGAAGGAAGGCTCATAGCCATACGGCCTGTGTTTATTGGGTGGAAACCGTCAACGTCCTTGCGGTAATCAATGGCTTCAATAACCTTATTCTCGCTAATGTGCTTTGGCAATGGCAGTTGAACAATCAATCCGTCAACGTTTGAGTCGGCGTTAATCTCGGCTATCTTGTCAAGAAGTTCCTTTTCGGTAATGTCTGCTGGGAAACGCACGTCAGTTGAATCGAATCCCACTGCGTGGCAAGTCTTGATTTTGCTGTTAACGTATGTAGTGCTGGCGCCATCGTCTCCCACCTGTATAACAGCCAAATTCGGACGTTTTTCGCCGTTAGCCACCATTTTCTCCACTTCTTGCAGAATCTCGGCCTGCATCTGCTGGTTTATTGCCTTGCCGTCAATGAGTTGCATATCGTAAATATTTTGTTGTCAGTAAATTTGATTATAGATTCTATGGTCTTCTCATTTTCATATTTTTCATCTGGCTCATCATCTGCGCCATCTTCTTTGCGCCTGAACCACCGCTCACCATCTTCATCATCTTGCGTGTGTCCTCAAACTGTTTCATCAGTCGGTTTACATCTTGTATTGACGTACCGCTACCAGTTGCAATGCGCTTGCGACGGCTACCGTTGATGATATCTGGTGTTTCGCGCTCGGCAGGTGTCATTGAGCCTATGATTGCCTCAATGCTCTTGAATGCATTGTCGTCAATGTCCATATCCTTGACAGCCTTGCCAATGCCAGGAATCATTGAAGCCAAATCCTTAAGGTTGCCCATCTTCTTGACTTGGTCTATCTGCGACAGGAAGTCGTTGAAATTGAATGTGTTCTTTGCGATTTTCTTCTGAAGAGCACGGGCTTCTTCTGCATCAAACTGCTCCTGGGCACGTTCCACCAACGAGACAATGTCGCCCATACCCAAAATACGGTCGGCCATACGGTCAGGGTGGAATACGTCAAGTGCGTCCATCTTTTCGCCCATTCCAACAAACTTGATAGGCTTGTTGACAACCGAACGGATTGACAATGCGGCACCACCACGTGTATCGCCATCGAGTTTGGTAAGGACAACGCCGTCAAAATCGAGTCGGTCGTTGAATTCCTTTGCAGTGTTGACTGCATCCTGGCCAGTCATTGAATCGACAACGAACAAAGTCTCGTGTGGGTCAACTGCTTTCTTAATGGCCTCTATCTCGTTCATCATCTGTTCATCGACAGCCAAACGGCCAGCAGTATCGACAATTACAAGGTCGAAACCTTTCTGCTTGGCGTACTTGATACCGTTCTTTGCTATCTCAACAGGATTTTGATTACCGTCTTCTGTATAGACATCGACACCGATTTGCTGGCCCAAAACTTTCAACTGGTCAATAGCAGCAGGACGGTACACGTCACCTGCCACCAGCAAAGGCATCTTGCCTCGTTTGGTTTTCAAACGGTTTGCCAACTTGCCAGAAAAAGTAGTCTTACCAGAACCTTGCAAACCTGCTATCAAGATAACTGTAGGATTGCCCTTTATGTTGATATCCTCTGCCGAAGAACCCATAAGTTCAACCAACTCGTCGTGGACAATTTTAATCATCAACTGTCCTGGCTTGATAGACGTGAGCACATTTTGTCCTAAAGCCTTTTGCTTGACAGTATCGGTGAAAGTCTTGGCTGTCTTGTAGTTGACATCGGCATCGAGCAAGGCCTTGCGGACTTCCTTCAGTGTCTCGGCAACGTTAATCTCGGTAATTCTACCCTCGCCTTTCAGCAACTTGAAAGAGCGTTCGAGTTTATCTGATAGATTTTCAAACATTTTAAATCAGTTCTTTATTTGTGGCAAATGTAGCATAAAAGTTGAGCATTTTTCACTATCAGACACTACTTAAATATTCTAGTGTCCTCTAACTCGTATAGAACACAGATGACACAAGATTTAACCGATTATCGCAGATTATAATTAATTAAATGTCAAAGACTTATATTGAAATATATTTCGAGTATTTCTAAAAACGTAGAGAGCAATCATACTACACCTATAGGTTCAATATAAAATTCATTTACAAGCACTTATATATAGCTCATTATTTTAGCGGACACAATAATTAAAATTATATCACACTTATAACATTAATACAAAAAAAAACGGGACAGTCAATATATTTGGCATATCCCGTTTATTATTCATAATAAGCTATTTCTAAAACAAAAAAATGTGTATAACCTCAGAAACAAGCATAAAAGGCATACTATTTTTTCGGTTCAAAGAAGCCAGAAACAGTCACTTCATAATTTGGCATTTGGAATTCATTGTCAGGAAGTATAAATGCCTTTCCTTTTGATTTTGCAAGTTTCTTTTTCCCTTGACCAGGAAACTTGTATGCAACTTTTCCAGAATTCAACACAAGCTGAGTACATTCATATCCAGGCTTAGGCTCTACTGAAATTTTCACTGTCTCACCACTGGATGCATAGCAAGTATCTACTTTTATTGTTCCGTATGCATTTGGCAATGTGTTTACACCATAGAAAAAATCATATTTCTTTACATAGCTATTAAAACTTGAAGTACTATAAGCATAGTAATATTTATAAGGAATATGAAGCAATACTTTTTGTGGTAAATACCAACAACACGAATAATTAGCAAACGTCGTTATTTCGCTCAAGCTTGTACAACCATCAAAACAATATTCCGAGGACTTTAACCCTTCGCTTAAGATTGTTACTTTTTCAAGAGCAACACATTTACCAAATGCATACATTTCTAAAGCCTTTACATTTTCAGGTAACACTACCTCTTTCAGACTATAACAACCATAAAAAGCACTCCCAATCGTAATAGCGCCACTCCCTTTCACGAATAAAATGTCTTCCAAATATTCACAGTTAGTAAAGGCGTTATTATCAATTCTTGTCACACTATTGGGTATTGTTAGCTTTTCTATAGCGCATCCACGAAAGCAATCTTCAGGTATAGCCTTTAAATTCTGAGACAATACTATATTTTTCAGTTTCGGGCAATAGGCAAATGCACCATATTCCATATTGGTAACATTATTAGGTATGACTATAGACTCTAATTCGGTACATTTACAGAATGCATATCTACCAATACTTTTAACAGAGGCAGATATTTCAATTTCGGTAAGATATTTACATCCTTCGAATGCGCTTTTCCCAATGTTTGTAATTCCATTTCCAATCACTACTTTCTTAACTACATTTTTATTGTAGTAAAAATTGTCTGTTATCATCATTCCCGTTCCAGAAATTGTCATAACGCTATCATCACTTAGTGTCCAAGTAACGTGAGGTCCACATTTACCTGTTTCTTCAGCAGATACAAATAGCGATAGAAATAAAGATGCTGTTAGTAAATATATTTTTTCATTTTATCAATTTTTAAAATTCACAAACTAGCGCCTATCAAATCACACATACACACATAAAAAAAGCGTGGCACTAAAACTATCATTATTTGATACTTTGAGGTTCTCGACAACCTTATCCCACAAATAACAACAAGTAAAGCCCACGCCAAAGCGTGAGCGACTGTTGCTTTACTCTTGCGGGATTTTTGAAAGTGTCGAGATTTCAAAGTTTCAAGAATTAAAGCAAATCGCTTCTTCCAATATTTTAAAATGTGTGTATTAAATACGTGTTTATTCCATAGGCAACACTATTTTTTTTCAAAGTAAATAATAATTCATCAAAGAAACACATTCAAATTCTACATTCATTCGGCAAATTATCACCCACAACAACATACAATTGAATATCAACACAATAAACAAAAGAAATGAATGATACCAGACCTATAAGTCTAATATTTCACCGTTTTTCCAACACATTGACATTCCGTCCCATCACTTCGCGTGCTTCTTTTGCATACTGATACAGTCGTCCCCAACTGTCGGAAGGTCCAGGGATAGTCTCGAACTTGCCATTCTCAACATCCGATATTGGCACAATGAAGAATAGACGTTTGTCGTTCACCTTCGGGTAATGCACGTAGGTAAGTTGATAATCGGCCTCAATGCGAGGCTTCTGGCCAGGACGTTTTATCAACCTCACATTCAACACTGTGGCACCGTCGCGAGGTGCCGTGCGCTGTGCGCTGACAAAATTGCCCAACGAATATACAAGCAATTGGTTCCTTGCAGTATCAAGTTCCATTGGTTGCAACACGTGCGGATGCGAGCCGATAATCAAGTCAACGCCCTGGCTCTTGAGTAGATTCTTCAGATAAATCTGGCTTGAGTTGGGCATAGTGTCGTATTCTATGCCCCAATGCATACAGGCCACAATCAAGTCTGGATTCATCTTCTTTGCAGTTGCAATATCATTGATTATCTGATTTTTGTCAATTCGGTTCACAACCGTTCCCTGTGGTGTTGGCAGTTCGTTGGTGCCGTAAGTGTAGTTTAGGAATGCCAACTTTATGCCTTTGACATCGACAATGAACGGATACGCCTTGCGATATTCAGCAGAATCGCGAAATGTGCCAGTATGCGGAATGTTGAGCGAGTCAAGGACGTCCAACGTACGCACCACGCCTCGTTTTCCGCGGTCGCAGGTGTGATTGTTGGTGGTCAACAGCATATCGAAACCGCAGTCCTTGACAGCCACAGCCAGTTCGTCAGGCGACGAGAATTGCGGATAGCCCTTGAACGGCGGGCCTGCCAAAGTCACCTCCAAATTGGCAACCGCATAATCGGCCTTTTCCACTATCGGCTTTATGTACTTGAAGCAATCAGTATAATCGTAGGTTTGTGTTGAATCGTTGTAGGCAGATGCTATTTGGGCATCGTGTCCCATAATGTCGCCAGCAAAAAGCAGAGTAACCACATCGTCGTCAGCCTGCGCTTTGGCAAGCAATGTGGCGCATAGAGCCAGCATCAATGTAAACAAACGGCATTGCATTGGCTATCAATCTTTTGTTCGGTAGATATTCAGAAAAACTGGCAGGTGGTCGCTGTAACCGCCCAAATATTTGTACCCTGCATAAGTAATTCTGAAAGTTTATCCACTTTCTTTCGCAGTACTACACCCGCACCATTTTCCGTAATCTCACCTTCAACGAGGTTGTCATAGTTCTTGCCGTGGAAGAGTCGGATATACTGTGTTCCGCCATTGTCGAGCCGCCATTCAAGACTAATGTCATCGATATAGGCTCCAGCCTCACTGTTGTCGGAATTATCACTTGCACGCACTTTTCCACCGACAATGACGTTTAGTCGGTCGCTGAAGAAGCGTTTGTTGAACTTGAAGGAATAGT
>CALABN010000333.1 GCA_937885735.1 uncultured Bacteroidota bacterium
TGGCGATGAGGGCAATGTCGGTCAGACATATGCCGCTGTTACGTCAGGTTTGTATAAACTTGATGCGGTCGATATCAACGGGTGTCCTGTCAGTGCATCAACATATGTTATGTTTGTCAATCCATCATACGATATTGCCGGTCTCGGATTCAAGTCGTCGCGCTGCGAAGGTGGTGATTTGACTCCTATATCGTTCTATTTGAAAAATACTGGCAATGATATAATTGCAACTGGTTCGCAAATTTCTATTTCATATAAAGTGGATGGAATTGTAGACAATGAGGTTTACACAACGAAAAAAACTATGCAACCTAATGATTCTGTGTTGATTTCATTTGCCAAATCCGCTGATTTCAGGACTGCTGGTGAGCATAGTCTTGAAATAACGGCAAATGTGGCAGGAACCACAGCGTTTGGTGTGTTTACAATTAACACATTGGCAAATCCTGTTGTCAGTCTTGGTGCTGATATTACATCACTCAAGCAATCTGTCACACTAGCGCCAAACGATACTTACGGAGCATATTTGTGGAATACGGGCGCATCATCGTCAAGTATAGATGTCACTGCGGATGGCGATTATTGGGTAAAAGTTACCAATTCTTATGGTTGTTACAGTTATGATACGGTTCATGTCCATTTTGTTCCATCCACAGCCGCTATTTCAGAATTCAAGGGACCTAAATCAGCTTGTGGCTCTTTGGTTAACCAAATGGTTTCAATTGACATTGTCAACAATGGACAAAAGACCATAACCAGCGACAAAACCATAGGTATCAAATGTGAGATTGGTGACATTGTAATGACAAGTTCCATTCAGTTGCCAATGGATTTTACGCCAAATGCCGTGTACAACCACAGTATGGACGATTATCTAAACTTGCCTGATACAGGTGTTTACAATATCAAGTTCTTTGTTGATGTTGATGGAGTATTACAGGATTCGGCCACATATAATATATATGTATATTCTCTTCCTGATTTCAAGTTTGAATCCGATGAAATCAAGGTGAATGATTATCCTTACGACTTGACTGTCAATAATATGAATGGTTGCAGTTATTTATGGAATACAGGTGATGTCACAAATTCCATTACTGTTTCTGAAGATGGCACTTATGACCTGACAGTGACAAATTCTAACAATTGTGCTGTTAGCAAGTCTGTACGTGTATATAAGGAGACTAAGCCATCGATAGTTGGTAATGTCATGAATGAAATAACTATCCATCCAAATCCAGCAAGAAGCATTGTCAATGTTGACTTCAACGGTATGTGTAGTGCAGATTGCCAGATTATGGTGGCAAATGCTTCCGGACAAATAATTTATGTGTCACGTCAAACGTCTGATGTAATGCAGATCAATGTGTCTGACTGGAAACAAGGAATATATTTCATTAAGATTGTTGAAGGCAATACATTTAAAGTGATGAAATTTGTTAAGGAATAGAAAAGACACTGGTCCTTTTTCCCAATAAAGAAAAACTTTGGCAAAAAAAACAGCGGTGATGGTTTCCCATCACCGCTGTTTCATTTTCTATTAATAACCGTTTTTACAAATCCTTTATCTCTATAGTCACCAAAGTTTGGTTCAGCAATTGGTAGCCAATCTCGCCAAAAGTGATTGGACCGGTAATGTTGCCAGTTGACTTTCCTTCAAGTTCCGAGTACAGGAAGTTCAGGATACAGTTGCAGGAGAATGTTGGGAAAACACCGTGCTTGTTGGCCAACTCGGCATTGAATGCTTCAATGTAGTTGGTCACCGGAGATGCAAACTTGTATTGAATTCCCTTGAACACTGGAGCATAGAAATCAACCTTGTCTATTGCCACATTCTGCACACTGATGTTAATCATCACGGAATTGTAGTCGGCAACAAGAGGCAGGCGGGTATCTATGCCCTTTTTCTTCAAGTAGTTTGCAAAGTTCATCTTCTCGCCATTAATAAGTGCATCTTTGGCAGAGAATCCTGATTCTTCAAATTCTATAGTGTCGCCGTCGCCTTGGCTGAACAGGTTGATGATGTCCAAATCGGCATATTTGCTTTTGGGCAATTCAATGTGCATTACAACGGCATCTTTAGTGCTTGCCGAAGATGGGTTGCCAGCAAACGACTTTGCGCTTACGCCACTGTCGCCCAGGTAATAGCCTGAAATCCATCCAATCATTGGGTGAACCGCAAAGTCCTTGTAATCCGGAGCATTGATGGCGAATGACAAGTGAGTCTCGCTGAATGCCGGGATTATTATTACAGAAAAGCCATTGTCGTAGCAATCCTTGTAAACATCCTTTATGGAAGCAATGTCGTATGTCTTGATTTTGATGCTCGAAACATAGTCAGGCAATATATTGGCATATATTTTATCTTTTGTGATAATGCCACCTTTGTCACTCATAAAGTATGGAATTGAACCGCCAATCCAATCACCTTGGGGCAATTTGTTCAGAAGGTTCTCATCACCAGCCAATAATAGTTTCTTGCCATTGGCAATCAATTGGCTTATATCTTCAACAGAATACATTACTTTTTCCATGGCTTATTTATTTAATAGTAGTTTAATGTCTTTTCTTGCATTTGGAAGGTCGACGCTTCTCAAATACAACTGGAATAACTCATTGGTGGCTTTTTCGATTTCAGCCACGTAGGATTCGTCTTTTATTGCCAACTGATACCTTGACAACAAAATTTTTGCAGGAAGATAGTTTAGTGCCACTGTTTTTTTCTTTAGCACCAACATTTTCCAAATTGGTTTTTTGATGTCTGATTCATCCATAGTTTAAAAAATTTGGTTGTGTTTATAATATGTGTGTTTACATTTTGTGTAAACCATCGCATATATATACAATTTAGAATCTATTTTGTTCAATAGTTTTTTAGAATTTCATAATTTTTTTTGTGAGTATGTAACTACCATTATGGCTTACATAACGTAGTTTGGTGCCGTATGATCGTAAAAATGCCGTTTTGAGTAGTGAATATACGTCTGCAATGAGAGAGGAAATATATCACATTGCCCCAAATGTAACACCAATAGGCATAGTTTCTCTCTTGTAATGATCTGACCGACAATGTGTTGGTTTTTGGGATAAAAAAACTTCAAAAAAAAGATCGAAATCCTCTTGCAGATAACGAAAAACCCACTA
>CALABN010000334.1 GCA_937885735.1 uncultured Bacteroidota bacterium
GATAAAACAGTAATTTCTATGAATTTCGACTCGTATAATTATGTAAATCACAGACTCTCAATTGTAGCTGTTTCAAAAGATAAAGACAATGAGATAGAGAAAAAAAAGAAAACAGAATAATGTTCAGGTGTGTTCTATAAAATCATTTTATAGAACCAAACTTCAATATCCCCAAAGAAAGCCGTTCGACAAAGAACGGCTTTCTTTTTGTCACACAATTGACATAATTCATAAAAAAACGCCACCCCTTAGGGTGAAATTGAAACAAATGCTGAAAAGCGAGCGACAAAAAAACATACATTTGCATCACAAAAAATTCCTATTGGGAAAGAAGAAACTCTCTATTAACAATTAAATTTATTCATTATGAAAGTAAAAAGTTTATTGGTTGCTGCTGTTTTGTCTATAGCAACAATTAGTGCAAACGCACAAGCAAAATTCATTGCTGGCGACATGGGTTTGAACATCAACCTTGGCGTAGGTAACTTTGACGATGCCGACTTTGATTTTGACGGCAATTTGTGGGCAATTTCAACATCTCAAGTTTCAGTTGGTGCATCATTTGAATACATCATTCTTGACGGTCTGTTGAATGGCAAGGCATCTGTTGGCGCTGGCGCACAAGGTGGTTTCGGATTTGGACATGAAAATTACTGGGGTGAGAAATTCAACTACACCCGTTTGCGTTTTGCAACACGTGGCGTATTCCACTATGCCGCTCTTGACATGTTGGACACTTACGGTGGTATCACCATTGGCGCTGACATGAACAAAGCATCTTACAAAATTGACTATGGCACAGGAAAAGATAAATACACAGAAAAGAACACATGCTTTGTAGTAGCACCATTTGTAGGCGCACGTTATTTCTTCTCTGACGGATTCGGAGTAAACGTTGAATTGGCTTACGACGACTTCGCTTATATGGGCGCAGGTTTGACTCTTAAGTTCTAATAGCAGACTCAATACACAACTCAATTATAACCGAAGCCACTTTCCACAAGGAAAGTGGCTTTTTTTATTAAATTGCATCGTTTTACAAAACCCATAAATTCAACTCAAACAAAGATGAAAAGATTTGTCACGACATTGATTATTGTTTCAATTTCAATCTCCGCCTTTGCCCAAAAACTGCAGGAAGTTGTTTACCTTAAAAACGGAAGTGTAATCAAGGGCACCATTATGGAACAAGTTCCCAATGAGCCTATAAAAATCCAGACAACCGACGGAAGCATCATAATAACAAACATGGACGATGTGGAAAAAATAGTCAAGGAAGACACTCGGCACAAATATCCCACTTTAGGCTACAGAGGATTTGCAGAAATGTCGTTTGGCGCTGGCGAGACCACAAGCAAGGCTCATTTCGGCAACCACAACCCAAATGTAATCAACGAGGGGCACGCCTATAGTTCATTCAGCACAATTCACGGATGCCAAATAACACCGAATCTGTTTGTTGGTGTTGGCATCGGCGCCAAATATTACTACATCACCCGCGACTATCTGGGCCATAACGAAGTTGAAGAACACAACTTCACCCTACCACTATTTGTTGACACCAGATACGACATCATGAAAAAAGGAATATCACCATTTATCGACACAAGAATCGGCTATGCCACATGCGACATTGAAGGGTTCTACCTCTCCTCGGCTGTTGGCGTACGTCTCAGACATTTCCTATTCAGTGTAGGATATGATTTCCAGGACAACGACGGGGAAAAATACCACGACCATTTGAGTTCTGTCGAAATAAGACTGGCTTTCGATTGGGGAAGCAGATGAGAAAGAATTAAAAATTGATAATTGATAATTAGCAACTTACAATTCAGAATTCAGAATTCAGAATTCAGAATTCACAATTCAGAATTCACAGTTAACAATTAACAATTTTTGAAAAAGGGATTTATGGGAATCGCCTTGAAGGGGCAGTTCAAATACATTGATAATTGCGCAGGCTTCGTAAGCAAATAGGTTAAGGATTTTCAAAATTATTTTTGTTTAGATTTCGAGCCCATAGGGCGATCCCGAAAAGATGCCATGAAAAAGCAACGAATTGTTGCGCATTTTGTTGAGGATTATGGTTTGAGATTTTTTTTACAAAGGGAAATACACAACTAAAATCCTCAATAAAAATGCGCTCGAATACCTCGCTTTTGAGAATCATTTATATAGGATCGCATCAAAGATGCTCGAAATCAGAATGAAAATTCAAATAAACATCTGAAAATCGATTCACAATTCAGGATTCAAAATCCTAATCCCGAATGCTTTCGGGACTAAATCCTAAAATTCTTCTTGGGGAAATCCGTCGTCGCCTGCACCGCGGATTGGAATGGCGTACATTATAGAATAGCTCAGGCCTGCGTTAATCTTGTTATATCCCTTGCCAAAGCCTGGCACAATGTATGGCGTAACGGTATTGTAATTGGCATGTGTGAACATCATCTTTGCCCTAACGGTTATGCCCATGTACAGATTCTTGAGCAACTCGCCCTTCAACCCGACTACTGCCTCGCCCCAATAGGCATCAAGGTTTGATTTTGGCATGTCGGCGACTATGTCGTAACGGAAATTGCGAACCTCGACATACGGAACTTCCTGCGAGAATTTTGAACAGCCGACACGCACACCTACAAAGCAGATATCTCGATCAAGACGATGCTTGTATTTCAGGATATTGTAATCGAGCCCCACACGGAAATAATTGCCATTCATCTTGTATCGGATGCTGTCGGTATTGTGTTTGACCGACTGACGGCCAATCTCCACTACAGGAAAATAATTGTAGTTCAACTCGCCGTCGACTGAAAACTCCACTCCTCTGGAACCAATGTCGCCAACATACGGCAATGCAAACCGTGACAAGTCGCAACCGAAACGGACAAACACCTGACGGCGTGGCATGGCCTCATAGACTGATTCTTGCGCATTGACTGCCAGACATGCGCACAACGCCAGAATGCTACAAAAATATTTTAGCGTGTGTTTCATGCTCCTGAGTCACTTCGGTTTTATAATAATGCAACGAGTCGACGGCCATTGGAAGTGTGACATACTCAACGCCTGTCTTTCGCACATCGCCCTACATGTATGTAGTATCGTATTTTTGAAAATCCTGCACGGTATCCCCCCGCAAAATATCCTTTTTCCCCGCCACTGTCTGATATACCGTATCGTATTTAACCACCGATATTGAATCGATGCGGTCCTCGTAAACGGTGTCATACGCGTATGTATCTTGATAGCCCTGGGTGGAATATACCATATATTCAATATCGCGGAAGCAATAAACAGGGCCACATTCGAGGTTTTCGATTGTAAGTTCGGGTGTGGATACTATTCCAATCACGCTCATTTCCGTCTCGACAACGGTCTTCGTCTTACCAATAAGCATTACCCTGACAAATGTGGTGTCTTCCATATCGAGCGGTATATCGACTGATGTGGTGACGGTCTTGCCAGAATATAGCACGCTATCCATTCCAACATGATAAATGGCGAGCGAATCGACCTTCTTGCCCGACTTGAGCTGAAGCTGGCAATGCAATGGCGGGAATTCATCGCTGGCACACTCGGGTGG